>NZ_JBFGYC010000005.1:0-27661 GCF_041587635.1 Pontibacterium sp.
CTGGAGACAGTTTCACCCAAGCGATCAGTTCTTCACCGTATTTCTTATCGGGTACACCGGTTACCTGCACATCAGAGATGGACGGGTGGGTGTACAGGAACTCTTCGATCTCTTTCGGGTAAACGTTTTCGCCACCACGGATGACCATATCTTTGATACGGCCTACGATCTGGATGTAACCTTCTTCATCCATCGTCGCCAGATCTTCAGTGTGCATCCAGCCCGCAGGATCAATTGAACCAGCGGTTGCTTCAGGGTTGTTCCAGTACTTCAGCATAACGCTGTAGCCACGGGTACACAGCTCGCCCACTTCGCCGCGCGGTACAATGTTGCCAGTGGCTGGATCAACCAGTTTGGTTTCCAGGTGCGGCTGGGTACGGCCAACGGTGGTTACACGTTTTTCGAATGGATCATCTGCCGCAGTCTGAGTGGATACAGGGCTGGTTTCAGTCATGCCGTAAGCGATCTGAACTTCTTCCATGTGCAGCTTGGAGTTCACGGCTTTCATGACTTCCGCAGGGCAGATGGAGCCGGCCATGATACCGGTACGCAGGCTGGATACGTCGTACTGAGCGAAATCAGGATGTTCCATCTCAGCGATGAACATCGTCGGCACGCCGTACAGTGCGGTTGCGCGTTCTTCTGCAACGGCTTCCAGTACGGATTTTGGTTCGAAACCATCATCCGGATAGATCATCGTCGCGCCGTGCGTCATACAACCCAGGTTACCCATCACCATCCCGAAGCAGTGGTACAGCGGTACAGGGATGACCAGGCGATCCTGATCGGTAAAGTTCATGCTTTCAGCAACGAAGAAACCGTTGTTCAGGATGTTGTGGTGAGACAGGGCCGCGCCTTTCGGGAAGCCGGTGGTACCTGAGGTGTACTGAATGTTGATTGGATCATCAAACTGCAATTCGGCCTGAATTTTCTGCAGCTGAGAGGCATCGATTTTTTCGGCCATCTCAACGAAGTCATCCCAGCGCCACATGCCGTCCAGCTTTTCAGCAGACAGGTTGATGATGCCTTTCAGGTTGGGCATTTTTTCAGACTGCAGTTCACCTTCAGCACAGGTTTTCAGCTCAGGTGCCAGGTCATACAGCATCTGGCTGTAATTGGACGATTTAAAGCTGTCGGCGGTGACCAGGAATTTCGCTTCAGACTGGTTCATCGCGTATTCCAGCTCGTGCAGACGGTAAGCTGGGTTAACGTTCACCAGAATAGCGCCCACTTTAGCTGTGGCGAATTGGGTGATGGTCCACTGTGCGCAGTTAGGTGACCACATACCAACACGGTCGCCGCGTTTTACGCCAATCGCCAGGAATGCGCGTGCAGCTTCATCTACACGCTGCTTCAGCTCGGCGTACGTCAGGCGAATACCCTGATGGCGAACAATCAGTGCGTCGTTATCGGGGTAGGTGGTTGCGATTTCATCAAACTTATCACCGATGGTCATACCGATCAGTGGCTTAGTGCTAGGACCGCTGGTGTAGCTAGGGATGTTGCTCATCGTTGTTGACCCCATTTGCTCGTTATTTTTTTAAAATTTCAAAAGGGTTTGGTGTGGTCTGTGCTGCCCCATACAGCTCAGACCGTTGAATATCATCGGTTGAGGCTGTGATATTCAGGGTTCGGCTGCATATCCACCGCGCTGGCGACCCGATTGGTCATGTTATAAAACCCAGCAATATTGGCGATATCCCAGATATCCCGATTGGTGAAGCCAACGTCACGCAGGGCCTGACGGTCGTCTTCACTCATTTCATTCGGGGATTCGGTCAGCTTAACGGAGAAATCAAGCATCGCCCGGTGGCGTTCGGAAAGCTCTGCAACGCGATAATTCATCACCATCAGTTCACCCAGTTTCGGGTCGCCGGAGTATTCTCGGACGGCGGCACCATGGGCAACCTGACAGTAGTAGCAGGCGTTAGAGGATGATACGGCAACGGCGATCATCTCTTTTTCCAGATCGGATAGTCCGCTGTCACCGAACATCAGTTCGTTATAGAAGCGGGAGAATACGTCCAGTTGGGTCGTATTCTGGCTGTATGCTTTGAGTACGTTGGGCACCATGCCCAGTTTCTCTTCGCAGACAGAGAAGTATTTCTGGTAATCCTCTGGCAACTGGTCGTGTGCGGGTAGCGGCAGATCCAGTGCGGTGATGTAGTCTGGTTGTGACTTCATCTGTTGTTACCTCGGTTTTATTTTTTTTTGTTTCGAGGCAGCGCCTACCGTTGTGGAAGGCGCTGTTTTATATCGGTTTTACTTGTCTTCACAGCCTATAGCAAGTGCGACTTTCGAACCGTTGCTGCGTCCAAGCCGGCCGGTGATCCAGTGGCTGGTTTGAACCAGCTTGTTCAGATCGATACCGGTTTCGATACCCAGACCGTTGAGCATATACAGCACATCTTCAGTGGCCACGTTACCCGATGCACCTTGTGCATATGGGCAACCGCCAAGGCCCGCGACTGAGGTGTCGATAACCGCGACACCTTCTTCAACCACGGCGTAGATATTCGCCAGTGCTTGACCGTAAGTGTCGTGGAAATGCGCTGCCAGTTTTTCAACCGGCACCTCTTTGGCGACCGCTTCCAGCATTTTCTTCGCTTTTAGCGGGGTACCCACACCGACGGTGTCGCCCAAAGAGATCTCGTAGCAACCCATGTCCAGCATGTCGCGGCAGACCGCTGCGACTTGTGCTGGCGCAATCTCACCATCGTATGGACAGCCCAGAACGGTGGAAACGTAACCACGCACACGGATACCGTGTTCTTTGGCGGTTTCGATCACCGGTAGAAAACGTTCCAGACTCTCCTTAATGGAGCAGTTGATGTTCTTCTGGGTGAAGGCTTCAGAGGATGCACTGAATACGGCAACCTCATCCGCTTTCGCTTCAATCGCACCTTCCAGGCCACGCAGGTTGGGGGTCAGGGCAGCATAAGTCACGCCCGGTTTGCGATTGATGCCCGCCAGAACAGCGGCCGCATCACCCATCTGGGGAACCCACTTGGGTGAGACGAAACTGGCTGCTTCAACGTAACTGAGACCGGCATCGGCAAGCCGATTGATCAGCTCTACTTTTACAGCTGTCGCGATGATGTCGCCCGGTTCGTTCTGGAGGCCGTCCCGAGGGCCGACCTCCACAATGCGGACTGAAGAAGGCAGAGAGGATGGCAATGCCATTACGCCGCCTCCTCATCCGCTGCATCCAGTGCGATCAGTTCAGAGCCTTCATTCACCAGATCTCCTTCTGCGAAGAAAATGTCAGCCACAACACCATCGGTTGGTGCAGAGATGCTGTGTTCCATCTTCATCGCTTCCATGATCACAAGTGTCTGACCGGCGGTTACTTCCTGGCCTTTTTCGACCAGTACGGCAACCACAGCACCGTTCATCGGTGCAGCCAAAGAGGCGTCACCTGCCTGCTCAGTTTCGCTGAACGTATCGCGATGCTGACGGCACTGGAACTGCTCACCTTCGTGGAAGATGGTCAGGTTGTCGCCATCCTGGAAGCAGTGCACGGTGAGACGATGACCGTTGATGATCACATTCAGTGCATCATCGTTCAGAGTCGCAGACACACGGTAGCTGGCTTCATCAACCGTAACTTCGTATTCAGGCTGCTGTTCCAGAATGCTCAGTTCGTGCAGGTCTTCACCCAGCATCAGCTTCATCGGGCGGGCGTATTCAGAGTTCAGACGCCAGCCGTTCTGTGACGAGAATGGGGAGAACGTATCGCCCTTGATCGTATTACCGGCTTTTGCTGTTTCAAGGAAATAAGCGGCAGCGATCGCCAGGCAGAACTGCTGATCCAGACGGCTGGCCGGGAAAAGGAGTTCGCGGTGCTTATCAATGAAACCGGTATCCAGATCCTGTTCGCGGAACGGGCCTGCATCGGCCAGATTGCGCAGGAAGCGGGTGTTGGTCTTGAGGCCCGCAATACGGTATTCCTCAAGTGCCTGAACCATGCGGTTGATTGCCGCTTCACGGTTTTCATCCCAAACGATCAGTTTAGCGATCATCGGATCGTAGAAAACGCTGACCTCATCACCTTCGATAACGCCGGTATCAACACGCACGTGGGCATTTTCAGCCGGGGTGCGCAGGTATTTCAGGCTACCGGTGGCAGGCAAGAAGTCGTTGTCCGGATCTTCCGCATAAATACGGGCTTCCAGTGCATGACCACGTACTTTGACCTGATCCTGAGTGATCGGCAGTTCGGAACCGTCGGCAATACGTAACTGCCATTCCACCAGATCCTGTCCGGTGATCAACTCAGTGACCGGGTGCTCAACCTGCAGACGGGTGTTCATCTCCATGAAGTAGAATGAACCATCGACGTCATACAGGAACTCAACCGTACCCGCACCCACGTAATCGATAGCCTGTGCAGCACGTACCGCTGCTTCACCCATCGCTACGCGCACTTCATCGGACAGACCCGGCGCAGGGGCTTCTTCAATAACCTTCTGGTGACGACGCTGTACGGAACAGTCACGCTCTGCGAGATAGATGCCGTTGCCGTGCTTATCACAGAACACCTGAATCTCAACGTGACGTGGCTGAGTCAGGTAGCGCTCGATCAGCATATCCGGGTTGCCAAATGCTTTTTTGGCTTCGCGGCAGGCAGATACCAGTGCTTCGTCAAATTCCTCTAAGGATTCAACAACACGCATACCTTTACCGCCACCACCGGCAACCGCTTTCAGGAGCTGTGGGAAACCGCACTTCTCAGACTCCTGCTTCAGCAGGGCAGGGTCCTGATCGTCACCGTGATAACCCGGTACCAGTGGAACGCTGGCGTGAGACATGATCTCTTTCGCCGCGGACTTAGAACCCATCGCTGCAATGGCAGAGGAAGGCGGGCCAATAAAGGTGATGCCGTTGGCTTCCAGTGCTTCTGCGAACTCGGTGTTCTCAGACAGGAAACCGTAACCCGGGTGAACGGCCTGTGCGCCAGACTGCTTGCAGATCTCGATGATCTTATCGGCACGCAGGTAGCTCTCGGTGCTTGGCGCAGGGCCCAGCAGGAAAGCTTCGTCAGCCATCGCCACGTGGCGGGCATTTGCGTCAGCTTCGGAGTAGACAGCGACACACTTAACACCCAGACGGTGAGCCGTCTGGATCACGCGGCAAGCAATTTCGCCACGGTTAGCGATCAAAATTTTATTAAACATAGCGGTTCTCCGTGTCGAAATTTCCTGCACGCACTGCGTGCGCGGGCAAGCGATTTGGCTTCGCCGCGAGCAGGCAAGCCTGCTGGTCACCACGGTTTGCAATCAAAATCTTATTGAACATGGTCGCTTACTCCTGAATCCAGTTTGGCTTGCGCTTCTGCAGGAAAGATCCCAGACCTTCCTGACCCTCTTCGCTGACACGAATGTCGGCGATGCGGCGTGCGGTGTCATCGATCACTTCCTGATTGATGACTTTGCTGCTAACGGCAAAGATCAGCTCTTTGGCCGCATGCATCGCCTGCGGGCTGTTACGACGCAGCTGTTTCACTAAGCGGGCACAGGCATCGTCCATCAGTGCAGGGTCGGCCACGACTTCGTGGACCAGACCATATTCCTGCGCCTGACGGGCAGTAAAGACTTCTGCTGTCACGAAGTAACGACGGGACTGACGTTCGCCAATGGCACGTACCACGTACGGGCTAATGACCGCAGGGATCAGGCCGATTTTGACTTCACTCAGACAGAACTGGCTGGATTCGGCGGCGATAACAATATCGCAGCACGCAGCCAGACCGACTGCGCCGCCGTAAGCAGCACCCTGTACCAGACCAATTGTTGGCTTGGACAGTTCGTTCAGTACTTCCATCAGGCGTGCCAGACGACCCGCGTCCTGCACGTTTTCCTCATGGGAGTTCTGCGCCATACGCTTCATCCATGCCAGATCAGCACCGGCGGAGAAGTTCTTACCGTTAGAGCGCAATACCAGTACGCGGATCTCAGGATCTTCGTCGCAGGCTTCCAGCTGGGTAATCAGCTGCTCGATCACATCATCGTCGAAAGCGTTATGCACTTCCGGACGGTTGATGATCAGCTGGGCAACACCGTCGCTGCCTTTTTCCAGTAATACAAAGCTATTAGACATAACAGCCTCCTTACATACGGAAGACACCAAACTTGGTGTCAGCGATCGGTTTATTCAGAGCGGCAGACAAGCCCATGCCAATAACATCACGAGTCTGAGCCGGATCGATAACACCGTCATCCCACAAGCGCGCGCTAGCGTAATATGGGTGACCCTGATGTTCGTAGGTATCGATGATCGGTTTCTTGAACTCAGCTTCGTCTTCCGCAGACCATTCCTGACCCTGACGATCCATGTTGTCGCGACGTACGGTAGCCAATACGCCTGCTGCCTGTTCGCCACCCATCACGGAGATACGTGCGTTTGGCCACATCCACAGGAAGTTCGGGCTGTAAGCTCGGCCACACATACCGTAGTTACCTGCGCCGAAAGAGCCACCGATCAGTACAGTCAGCTTAGGCACGTTGGCACATGCAACCGCGGTTACCAGCTTGGCACCGTGTTTAGCGATACCTTCAGATTCAGATTTCTGACCGACCATGAAGCCGGTGATGTTCTGCAGGAACAGCAGAGGGATTTTGCGCTGGCAGCACAGTTCGATGAAGTGGGCGCCTTTCTGTGCGGAATCACTGAACAGGATGCCGTTGTTCGCCACGATGCCCACAGGATAGCCGTGGATATGAGCGAAACCAGTCACCAATGTAGTGCCGTACATTTTCTTGAATTCGTCGAATTCAGAACCGTCTACGATGCGCGCGATAATCTCGCGAACGTCGAACGGTTTCTTCAGATCGGTGCCAACGATGCCGTAGATCTCATCAGCACTGTATAGCGGTGCTTTTGGCTCGCGGATATCCAGATCCAAGTTCTTCTTGCGGTTCAGATTGGATACGGTTGTACGGGCGATCTGCAGTGCGTGTGCATCGTTTTCTGCGTAGTGATCGGCAACACCGGACACTTTACAGTGAACATCAGCACCACCCAGATCTTCTGCAGAGACCACTTCACCAGTTGCGGCTTTAACCAGCGGAGGCCCCGCCAGGAAGATAGTACCCTGATTACGCACGATGACAGACTCATCCGCCATGGCAGGAACATAGGCACCACCGGCAGTACACAGGCCCATTACGACAGCGATCTGCGGGATGCCTTTAGAAGACATGCGCGCTTGGTTGTAGAAGATACGACCGAAGTGATCGCGATCCGGGAACACGTCATCCTGTTGTGGCAGGTTCGCGCCGCCTGAATCGACCAGATAGATGCAGGGCAGGTGGTTTTGCTCCGCGATCTCCTGAGCACGCAGGTGCTTTTTAACGGTTAGCGGAAAGTACGTGCCGCCTTTAACGGTAGCGTCATTGGCGATGATCATGCATTCCTGGCCGCTAACACGGCCAATACCTGCAATGATGCCCGCTGCCGGGATCACATCATCATACACTTGGAACGCCGCCATCTGGGACAACTCCAGGAATGGAGAACCTTCGTCAACCAGAGCATTAATGCGTTCGCGTGGCAGTAATTTACCGCGGGAGAGGTGGCGTTCCTGGTACTTAGGGCCGCCGCCTTGTTCGATGGTGCCAACTTTATCACGCAGGTCGTTTACAGCTTCTGCCATGGATTCATGGTTGCTGAGAAAATCTTCTGCGCGTGGATTGATTTTGCTTTGCAGTACGGTCATACCGGACTCCTCAAACGGGTTCCTGAATAGATAGTGGTCTGGACGGCGTACTGCTTCCTTTTATATAGGTAGTCATAAGGAAGCAGCAGGCGGTCCGGGTAGGGCGTTGCGCCTTACTTGTTCAGGAACAGCTCGCGGCCGATCAGCATACGACGGATTTCGGACGTGCCGGCACCGATTTCGTACAGCTTCGCGTCACGCAGCAGGCGACCTGTAGGGAATTCGTTGATGTAACCGTTACCACCCAGCAGCTGGATAGCATCCAGAGCGATCTTAGTGGCCATTTCGGCAGTGTAGAGGATGCAGCCAGCCGCATCTTTACGGGATGCTTCACCGCGTACCGCTGCTTGTGCCGCCATGTAAACGTAAGACTTAGACGCATTCATGATGGAGTACATGTCAGCGACTTTACCCTGTACCAGTTCGAATTCACCGATAGACTGGCCAAACTGCTTACGGTCACGGATGTATGGAATGACGATATCCATCGCCGCTTCCATGATACCCAGAGGACCACCGGATAGCACCAAACGCTCGTAGTCCAGGCCGGACATCAGAACCTTAACACCACCGTTCAGTTCACCCAGGATGTTCTCTTTAGGTACCGGGCAATCTTCAAACACCAGCTCACAGGTGTTGGAGCCGCGCATACCCAGCTTGTCCAGTTTCTGGTGACGGGAGAATCCAGGGTAATCACGTTCTACGATGAATGCAGTGATGCCTTTAGGGCCTGCTTTAACGTCAGTTTTTGCGTAGATAACGTAGGTGTTGGCATCAGGACCGTTGGTGATCCACATCTTGTTGCCGTTCAGCAGGTAGTGGTCGCCGTTATCGCGTGCATGCAGTTTCATGGAAACAACATCGGAACCGGCATTCGGCTCGGACATCGCCAGTGCACCGATATGTTCGCCGCTTAACAGCTTAGGCAGGTACTTCTGTTTCTGCTCTTCGTTACCGTTACGGTGAATCTGGTTAACACATAAGTTGGAGTGTGCGCCGTAGGACAGACCCACAGAAGCAGATGCGCGACTGATCTCTTCCATCGCAATGACATGAGCCAGGTAGCCCATCTCTACACCGCCGTATTCTTCTTTTACTGTGATGCCGAGCAGGCCCATGTCACCAAACTTGCGCCACAGATCATTTGGGAATTCGTTCTTCTGATCTATCTCTTCAGCACGTGGTGCGATTTCCTTTGCTGCGAAGCTGTTGATCTGCTCGCGCAGCATATCAATGGTTTCGCCCAGTCCAAAGTTAAGTCCAGAGTATTGTGAGATCATAATTTCACCCATTGCTCGCCGATTAACCGCTTCCTTATTGCACTAGGCTCTTGGAAGTCAGTTTTATTCGGTCTGTTGTTGTTTTTGTTTAGTTGTCAGTTCGTTTAATGCGTCTCTGCAGCGAGACTCTGCGCTGTCCAGTTCTAGCTGGACCATCGCGATGTCTTTAATTTGCTGCTCCAGTTCGGCACGTTTTTCAGAAATCTTTATCAGCAGCAGGCTCAGTTGTTTCTCGCTGCCACTCGTGGTCTCGTCCCAAAGGGAGAACAACTCTCTAATCTCAGCCAGTGAGAAACCTAAGCGCTTACCCCGCAGGATCAACTTCAAGCGCACACGATCCTGGCTGGTATAGATACGGGTTTGTCCCCGACGGCCAGGTGTCAGCAAGCTCTGGTCTTCATAGAAGCGAATGCTGCGCGTTGTTACGTCAAACTCTTGCGAGAGTTCACTGATCGAATAGGTCTTTTTAAAGGTCATTACTTCGTACTACCACGTTTTAGGTTAGCGTAAAGGAAGTTTACGTAAACGTAAAGCTGAATAAGGGAATTCAGATATTTTAGCACAATTGGGTATATTCGAGTTATGAAATTGATTTGTAAGGGTTTTTAGTCGTTTTTAGGGGGTAAAACACCCGTGATTAGACTAAAGTAGTACTTGGCTTCCTGTAGGGGAAATTGCTAATTTTGGGGCACGGCTTACGCAAAAGTAAGCATCTTCCAGTGAAATTGAACTGGTAACCATAACAATAAAAACGGCGAGGCTTGGGTTCCGCATGAGTGTCGATTACGTGCTGCAAACCTCTGATTTGGTTAAAGAATTCAAAGGTTTCACGGCAGTAGATAATGTAAATTTAAACGTTGAGCGTGGCTCTATTCACGCACTTATCGGCCCGAATGGTGCTGGTAAGACCACCGTTTTTAATCTGCTGACAAAATTTTTAACGCCTACCACCGGCAAAATTCTGTTTAACGGTGAAGATATTACGTCTATGAAATCGGCAGCGATCGCCCGTAAGGGTATCGTGCGCTCATTTCAGATCTCTGCTGTATTTCCGCACCTTAGCGTGCTGGAAAATGTGCGGATCGCACTACAGCGTAAAGAAGGTAACAGCTTCCATTTCTGGAAATCTGAGAAGGTGCTGGATAAGCTGAATGATCGTGCAATTGAACTGCTTGATGAAGTTGGTCTGAAAGATTATGCCAATGCCATCACAGTTGATCTGCCATATGGTCGTAAGCGGGCGCTGGAAATTGCGACTACTCTGGCTCTGGATCCTGAAATGCTGCTGCTGGATGAGCCCACTCAGGGTATGGGTCACGAAGACGTGGATGTAGTGGCCGCGCTGATTAAGAAGGTTTCCAAGAATCGAACCATTCTGATGGTTGAGCATAACCTGCATGTGGTAGCCAAACTGGCTGACAAGATTACCGTACTGCAGCGTGGTGCGATTCTTACCGAAGGTGATTATGCAACGGTATCTCAGGATCCGCAGGTGCGCGAAGCCTATATGGGTGTTGAGGCTGATGATGAGGTCGCTAATTCTATCGCGGCTGAAAGTGCTGCGGCCAGTGCTGTAGAGAAGGAGGCAGTGGGATGAGCAGTACCGGTGAAAAGATCCGCATTGTAGATTTGCATGCCTATTATGGTGAGTCGCATATTCTTCACGGCATCGATATGAGCATCATGCAGGGTGAGCTGGTTACCCTGTTGGGTCGTAATGGCTCAGGCCGTTCTACAACCTTGAAGTCGATTATGAATATGGTGGGTCGTCGTACCGGCCAGATTAACGTCAATGGTAATGAGACCATTGATATGCCGGCGCATAAAATCGCACATCTGGGTGTAGGTTACTGCCCGGAAGAGCGAGGTATCTTTTCCAGCTTAAATGTTGAAGAGAACCTGATGTTGCCACCTAGCGTTCGTTCCGATGGTATGAGCGTTGAAGAGATCTATGAAATCTTCCCGAATCTGGCTGAGCGTCGTTATAGTCAGGGCACCCGTCTTTCAGGTGGGGAACAGCAGATGCTGGCGATGGCCCGTATTCTGCGAACCGGAGCCAATGTACTACTGCTTGATGAGATCACAGAAGGTCTGGCACCGGTAATTGTACAAAAACTGGCTGAAGTTCTGGTCATGCTGAAAGAGCGTGGCCTGACCATTTTGCTGGTCGAGCAAAATTTCCGTTTTGCGGCTCCAATTGCTGATCGTCACTACGTTATGGAACATGGTCATATCGTGGAGGAAGTTCTTAAAGATGAGCTGGAAGCTAAAACGGAACTGTTGAATACCTATTTAGGTGTGTAAGGCTTGGGTGCTAAACACCTGAGTTGACATCTGATTCCCTTGAAGTTTGATAACAATAAAAATTTCTCAAGCAGGAGTGTTCCATGAAATTAATGAAAAAAACCGTACTGGCTGCAGCAATGACTCTGGCAGCGGCAACTGGTGTACAGGCCGCTGGTGTATCCGATAATGTAGTTAAAATCGGCGTGCTGGGCGATATGGGCGGTGTTTACGCTGATATTGCGGGCCCGGGTAGCGTCGCGGCAGTGAAAATGGCTGTTGAAGACTTTGGTGGCACAGTATTAGGTAAACCTATTGAAGTGGTTTCCGCAGACGATCAGAACAAAGCTGATGTCGGGTCCACTATCGCTCGTAAGTGGATCGATGACCAACAGGTTGACGTTATCAACGGTGCTGTTGCCAGCTCAGTTACCGGTGCGGTAACTAAGGTTATGACCGCTGCTGAAAAGATCACTCTGATCGCGGCGTCTGCTAGCCATGCATTTACCACCAAGGCTTGTTCTCCATTCAACGCCCACTGGACTTACGACGTTGTATCTTTAGCCAACGGTACTGTTAAACCAATGGTTGCGAGTGGCAAAGAGAAATGGTTCTTCATCACTGCTGACTACGGCTTTGGGCATGCGCTTGAGAAAGTGGCTACTGGCGTGATCAAGGAAAATGGCGGCACCGTTGTTGGTGGCGTTCGTGCTCCTCTAGGCACGACTGACTTCTCTTCTTATATCCTTCAGGCTCAGTCCTCTGGTGCCGACGTTATCGCCTTGGCCAATGCTGGCGCTGACATGGTTAACTCGTTGAAAACTGCTGCTGAGTTCGGTGTTACCGAAATGATGGATGTAGCAGGTCTGCTGGTGTTCACACAGAATGCTCAGGCGCTTGATCCAGCTATTGCTGGTGGTATGAAGCTCACCACTGGCTTCTACTGGGATATGGATGATAAAACCCGCGCTTGGTCTAAGCGTTACATGGAGCGTATGGACGGCAAGATTCCTTCCATGGCTCAAGCTGGCGCTTACTCCTCTACCATGCACTACCTGAATGCGGTTAAAGCTGCAGGTACCGATGAAGGTAAGGCGGTCATGGCTAAGATGAAAGAAACCCCAGTAGAAGATTTCTTCTCGCGTAATGGCTACCTGCGTAAAGATGGCCGCATGGTTCACGACATGCTGCAGGTCCGCATTAAGAGCGCGGACGAGCGTGCAAACGACAATGATATCTTTGCTATCGAAAAAGTTATCAAAGGCGACGATGCTTTCCTACCGCTGAGCAAGGGTGGCTGTGAATTCGCTATGGCGAAATAGTAATCCCCGCTTAAGCAACATGAACGTCTGATGTGCCGGCCACCCCATCCGGGGTGGTCTCTATTACTACAAGAACGATACGAATCACTAGGGTGCGACTATGGCGACCTTTCTCGGAATTAATCTGTTTGCTCTAACAGGACAGCTGCTAGTTGGCCTGATCAATGGCTCATTCTATGCATTGCTTAGTCTCGGTCTGGCGATTATTTTTGGTCTGTTAAAAATTATCAACTTCGCGCAGGGCGCGATGTATATGCTCGGCGCTTTCTTTGCTTGGATGGCTCTGAACTACATGGGTATCAACTATTGGGCTGCGCTAATAATTGTGCCGATTGCAATAGGTGGTATCGCGATTCTTATTGAACGCTTTTTGGTGCGTCCGATTGCTGGCGAAGATCATCTCTACAGTCTGTTGCTGACATTTGGTATTGCACTGGTTTTGCAGGGTGTATTCACCCATATCTTTGGGTCTTCAGGTCTTCCTTACCAGATTCCTGAAGAGCTTAAAGGCGGTACTAAGTTACCGTTTATGTATCTACCTAATTACCGTGCCTGGATCATAGTCATCTCACTGATTGTCTGTGTGGGTACCTGGTGGGTTATCGAGAAGACTAAGCTGGGCGCGTATCTGCGCGCTGGTACTGAAAATCCGCAGTTGATGCAGGGTTTTGGTATCAACGTCCCGCTGATTACAACTCTGACCTTTGGTTTTGGTGTCGCGCTGGCCGGTTTTGCGGGTGTTCTGGCAGCTCCGGTTTACTCTGTAAGCCCTGATATGGGCTCGAGTATATTGATCGTGGTATTCGCCATCGTTGTTATTGGCGGTATGGGGTCTATCGGTGGTGCCATTCTGACCGGCTTGATGATGGGTGTGGTAGAAGGGTTGACGAAGTTCTTTTATCCGGAAGCTTCAGCCACTGTCATTTTCTTGTTCATGGTGATCGTGCTGCTGATTAAGCCTGCCGGTCTGTTCGGTAAAGAGGCTTAGGAGTTGACCATGAAAATTAATAAGCTTTATCTGGTATTGTTTCTTCTGGCGTTGGTAGCGCCTGCGATTTTGTATCCAGTGTTCCTGATGAAGGTGCTGTGCTTTGCGCTGTTTGCCTGCGCCTTTAACCTGTTGCTAGGCTTCGTTGGTCTACTGTCCTTTGGTCACGCAGCCTTTTTGGGAACCGGTGGTTATGTCACTGGTGCATTGATGTTGCATACAGGTATCGGGCCTGCGCTGTCTGTCGTGGTGGGTACTATTGCGGCGGGATTGTTAGGTGCTGTATACGGTAAGCTGGCAGTTAAGCGTGAAGGTATCTACTTTGCGATGGTCACGTTAGCACTGGCTCAGTTGGCATTCTTTTTCTATCTACAATCACCGTTTACCGGTGGTGAGGATGGTCTTCAGGGTGTACCGCGTGGCACGCTGTTCGGTATCTTCGACCTGTCGGATAATATTGTTATGTACTACTTCGTACTGGCAATCTTTATCTTCGGCTTCTGGTTAATTCACCGGACCATACATTCACCTTTTGGTCAGATTCTGAAAGCGATTCGTGAAAATGAGCCGCGGGCAGTGTCGTTGGGTTACAACGTTAATGACTATAAGTGGGTTGTGTTTATTATCTCTGCTGCACTGGCGGGTCTGGCGGGTTCAACTAAAACGTTGGTATTCCAGCTGGCGTCACTGACCGATATCCATTGGCATATGTCCGGTGAGGTTGTGCTGATGACCTTGCTGGGGGGTATGGGCACTATCTTTGGGCCTGTTGTGGGTGCCGGTGTGGTTGTCACTATTCAGAACTATCTGTCGGGTGGTGAGCTGGGTAACTATATTCATATCATCATGGGCTTAATCTTCATTGTCTGTGTGCTGGCATTCCGTAGCGGTATTGTGGGTGAAATCCAGAAGGTGATTAAGCGTAATTTCAGCTAAGCGCAAGCTATAAAAAGGGTGCAACCGTGCACCCTTTTTTGTGTCTATAAGCTTACGTTAACGTAAACATTTAATGTGTTTTTAAGGTGAAAAATATGAGTCAGGATGCAGTAGTGATTGTGAGCGCAGCGCGCACCCCGATGGGCGGCATGGCGGGTTCACTGAGCGATGTGCGTGCACCAGATCTGTGTGCCACTTCTATCAAAGCTGCCATTGAGCGTGCTGGTGTGCAGGCTGAAGATGTCGATGAGGTTGTGATGGGCTGCGTATTGCCGGCGGGTCTCGGTCAGGCTCCGGCACGTCAGGCATCTCGCGCTGCTGGTATTCCTGATGCAGCCGGTGCAACCACGGTCAACAAAATGTGTGGTTCGGGTATGAAAGCCGTAATGCTGGCGCACGACCAGATTCTGGCGGGCTCCGCCAGCATCATGGTTGCCGGCGGTATGGAAAGCATGAGCCAGGCACCTTACATCCTGCCGAAAGCGCGTCAGGGTATGCGTATGGGACACGGTCAGGTTATGGATCACATGTTCCTGGACGGTTTGGAAGATGCCTACGAAGGTGGTCTGATGGGTACTTTCGCGCAGAAGAGTGCGGATGATTACAACATCACCCGTGAAGGCATGGACGATTTTGCCATCGGTTCCCTGAACAAAGCGCTGGCGGCGATTGAAGCCGGGGAGTTCAAAGAAGAGATCGCGCCTGTAACCATCAAAACCCGTAAAGGTGAAGTGGTTGTAGATACCGATGAGCAGCCGGGCAATGCGCGTATTGATAAGATCCGTGGTCTGCGTCCAGCGTTCAAGAAAGACGGCACCGTGACTGCTGCGAACTCCAGCTCCATCTCTGATGGTGGTTCCGCGCTTCTGCTGATGAAAGAGTCTGAAGCAAACGCGCGTGGCCTGCAGCCGCTGGCGCGTATCGTTTCTCACTCTACCCACGCCCAGCTGCCTGCAGAGTTCACCATTGCACCGATTGGTGCAATCCAGAAAGCGCTGGATAAAGCAGGCTGGGGCAAGGACGACGTAGATCTTTACGAGATCAACGAAGCCTTTGCTGTAGTGTCCATGCTGGCTATCAACGAGATGGGCCTGGACGCGGATAAAGTCAACGTGCGCGGTGGTGCGTGTGCGCTGGGTCATCCGATCGGTTCCAGCGGCTCACGTATCATGGTAACCCTGCTGCACGCTCTGAAGCAGAAAGGCCTGAAGAAAGGCGTTGCGTCCCTGTGTATCGGTGGTGGTGAAGCCACAGCCGTTGCTGTAGAGATGATCTAAGCCTTACAAGGTTCCCGTCTACGGAACGGGCTGTTGCTGTTTGAAGGGGCGGCAGCGGCGAATCCGCTTTCTCTCCAGCCGGGCGTGTCTGACACTGCCCGGCTTTCTCGTTTCTTGATGTATTAAATTCGGTTGGGGTTGTTTCCCTTATCTCGTCTTACCTGTCTGTTCTTCAATCACCTTTGTATGGATACGCGCCGGTACGCATCTTCCGGTACTGACTCGGTGATACACCCATCAGCTTTTTAAAAATCCTTGAAAAGTAATAGGCATCTTCATACCCCACTGCGAAGGCTATCTCGTTGATGCTGTTATTGGTGGTGTCCAGCAGGTGGCAGGCGCGTTCGATTTTGAGCTGAATAAAATGATTGATGGGCGTTGTGCCGGTAATCTCTTTGTATTTTTTTACAAAGTGGTATTTCGACAGGTTAACGGTTTCAGCCAGTGTATCCAGATCCAGCTGTTCGTGTGCGCGTGCCTGCATCAAGCTGTGAACCCGCTCGATATCGATGCCGTCCCCGGATTGTTTATGACGTGCCAGAGGCTGTAGCAAGGCGATATGCGCCATTATTTGTCGCAGTTGGTTAGCTGCACAAATATAGGCGTTGATGTTGTAGGTGGACTCACGGGCTTCCAGAAGTGCTTCAAAATCACTGACCAGTCGGGAGTGGATACCAATGGGCATCACCAGATGGGGTTGGTCGCTTCTCGGCAGTGCAAGGTGTTGTACAAAATCACTGGCATGGTGACCGTGAAAATGGACCCAGTAGATCGTCCACGGATTTTTGCGGCGTGCTTTATACGAATGTGGGATGCCCTTAGGAATTAACAATATATCACCGGGTCGTACACGGTGCTTTTTGCCTCCGGCTTCTAAATCTCCTTCTCCATCAAGGCAATAGATCAGCAGGTTGTCATCGTGTACGTCCCGTTCCATATGGTGTCCGGTCGCTTGGCGATAATATCCCATGCCTAGGGGGTACAGGCCGCTACTGAGCGGATGTTGAGCTAACTCGGAAATGACGCGGCGCGGAATAACGAAGCGAATGCTTTCAGGAGGCAGTGGCCAGCTTGATGGTGTGCTCATAGATACGACCTATGTATAAGGGAAATTACCTAATGAATCGCAATATAGTCCATCAATAAGACAAGATTATCAATCCTGAAGTTCAGGGTCGCATGATACAACTTAACCATCACGTTCCAAACGTAAGAAACGTTCCAAACAAAAGACGAATAACAACAACTAACCAGAGGCATAGGTAAAAGCGATGACTCAGCAAGTACCTCTCCTGATCAATGGCGAATTCGTTCAGAGCGAATCTCAGAACTTTATCCCTGTAACTAATCCAGCGACGCAGGAAGTTATTGCGCAGGTGCCTTGTGCAACTGAAGCGGAAGTAGAAGGCGCAGTTGAAGCGGCTAAAGCGGCTTTCGAAACCTGGAAAGAGACACCAGTTGGTGAGCGCGCTCGTCTGATGCTGCGCTACCAGGCGCTTTTGAAAGAGAATCATGACGAGATCGCAACCCTCTTGGCGCAGGAAACCGGCAAGACGTTTGAAGATGCAAAAGGCGACGTGTGGCGTGGTATCGAAGTTGTAGAACACGCGTGCAACATTGCATCTCTGAGCATGGGCGAAACAGTCGAAAACGTAGCGCGTAAGATCGATTGCTACAGCATCACTCAGCCACTGGGTGTATGTGTCGGTATTACTCCTTTCAACTTCCCGGCAATGATTCCGCTGTGGATGTTCCCAATGGCGATTGCTTGCGGTAACACATTTGTACTGAAGCCATCCGAGCAGGATCCGCTGACGCCGATGCGTCTGGCTGAGTTGTTCCAGGAAGCAGGCGCACCAGCAGGTCTGCTGCAGGTTGTTCACGGTACTAAAGACGCTGTTAACCAGCTGCTGACCCACAAAGATACTCCAGCGATCTCCTTCGTAGGTTCTGTCGCTGTCGGTGAGCATATCTACCGTACCGGTACCGACAAGATGAAACGCGTACAGGCATTTGCCGGTGCGAAAAACCACATGGTTATTATGCCGGATGCGGCTAAGAACCAGGTTGTTAACAGCATCGCGGGTGCATCTGTGGGTGCTGCGGGTCAGCGTTGTATGGCGATCTCCGTTGCTGTCTTCGTCGGTGAATCCCGTAAGTGGATCCCAGAAGTACGTGATGCGCTGGCGAAAGTACGTCCGGGCGCATGGGATGACCCAGAAGCGGGTTACGGTCCTCAGATCAACCCTCAGGCTCGTGACAAAGTTCTGGGCTTCATTCAGCAGGGTAAAGATGCTGGTGCCGAGTGTATCCTCGACGGTTCTGATGTTGTGGTTGAAGGCTACCCGGACGGTAACTGGGTGGGTCCAACCATGTTCCGTGGTGTGACTACTGAGATGTCTATCTACCAGGAAGAGATCTTTGGCCCTGTGCTTATCGCTCTGGAAGTTGACACGCTGGATGAAGCGATCGAGCTGATCAACAACAACCCATACGGCAACGGTACGTCTATGTTCACCTCTTCTGGTGCTGCAGCACGTAAGTACCAGCACGAGATCAAAGTGGGTCAGGTAGGTATCAACGTACCTGTACCAGTGCCTCTGCCAATGTTCTCTTTCACTGGCTGGAGAAAGTCTTTCTACGGTGATCAGCACGCTTACGGTAAGCAGGCTGTACGTTTCTACACAGAAACTAAGACTGTGACTGCTCGCTGGTTCGAAGACGACATTGATACCGGTGTAAACACCACTATCCAGCTGAAGTAATTTTCAGCACGTACCAGAAAACAACAGAAGAAAAACCGAGAAGGGAGCGCGGTTCGTCTAAATGGCGGAATCGCGACTCCCTTCCGCGTAGGAGAGAGCGATGGATTTCGAGCTGAATGAAGACCAGATTGCATTCGCCGACATGGCCCGTGCCTTTGCACAAAACGAATTTGAACCCCATGCCGCCGAATGGGATCAGGAACAGACTTTCCCGGTAGACGTACTGCGTGCTGCAGGTGAGATGGGCTTTTGTGGCCTGTATTCACCGGAAGACGTAGGCGGGTTAGGCCTGAGCCGCCTGGATGCCAGCATTATCTTTGAACAGCTGGCGATGGGTTGCACCTCAACCACAGCGTTCATCACTATCCATAACATGGCCACCTGGATGATTGCGGACTTCGGCAACGAAGATACCCGTCAACAGTGGTGCCCTGAACTAACCGCCGGTCAAAAACTGGCGTCTTACTGCCTGACCGAGCCGAATGCAGGCTCCGATGCAGCCTCCCTGAAAACCACCGCGCGTCGTGAAGGTGATAACTACATCCTGAACGGTAGCAAGATCTTTATCTCCGGCGCTGGCAGCACAGATGTACTGGTCGTTATGGCACGTACCGGTGTTGATGGTCCAAAAGGTATCTCTGCATTTGCAGTAGACGCCAAGGCTGAAGGCATCGTTTACGGCCGTAAAGAAGAAAAGATGGGCTGGAACAGTCAGCCAACCCGCATGATTACGTTTGAAGACGTTGTTGTACCTGCATCCGCTTTGCTGGGCAACGAAGGTGACGGCTTCAAGATCGCCATGAAAGGTCTCGATGGCGGTCGTATCAATATCGCAACCTGTTCCATTGGTACCGCACAGGCTGCGTTGAATCGTGCTCGCGATTATATGCATGAGCGCAAACAGTTTGGTAAAGAGCTGGCAAATTTCCAGGCCTTGCAGTTCAAACTGGCCGACATGGTGACTGAACTGGTTGCTGCACGTCAGATGGTTAGGTTGGCTGCGTCTAAACTGGATGCGGGCCACGCGGACAAAGCTGCATACTGTGCAATGGCAAAACGTTTCGCCACGGATGTTGGTTTTAACGTAGCTGATGAAGCGTTACAGATTTTTGGTGGTAACGGTTACATCAAAGAGTATCCGATGGAGCGTTATGTACGTGATAACCGCGTACACCGTATTCTGGAAGGTACGAACGAAATTATGCGCGTCATCGTAGCACGTCGTGTGTTGATGGAAGACGCAGCGGATCTGATTTGATCCTCACCTGCAGACAAGATTTGGAGATTTAAGATGACCGATAAGCTGATCGTAGAGAAACAGGGTCATACCGCTGTTATCACCATGAACAATCCACCGGCTAACACCTGGACTGAAGACAGTCTTAAGGGCTTGGCTGTTGTGGTTGAAGAGCTGAATCAGGATAAAGATGTTTATGCTCTGGTGATTCGCTCTACAAGCGAGAAGTTCTTTTCTGCGGGTGCAGATCTGAACTTGTTTGCTGATGGTGATCGTTCAGTGGCGCGTGATATGGCGCGCTATTTTGGTGAAGCATTTGAAACGTTGTCTCGCTTCCGCGGTGTATCTATCGCTGCAATCAATGGTTTTGCGATGGGTGGCGGTCTGGAAGTGGCACTGGCGTGTGATATTCGCGTTGCGGAAGAGCAGGCTCAAATGGCGCTGCCGGAAGCTAAAGTCGGTCTACTGCCGTGTGCAGGCGGTACGCAGAACCTGACCATGCTGGTCGGTGAAGGTTGGACTAAACGTCTGATTCTGTGTGGCGAGCGTATTAAAGCGCCGCTGGCGAAAGAGATCGGTCTGGTCGAAGAGCTGGTGCCAACCGGGCAGTCTTTTGAACGTGCAATGGAGATGGCGAAAGCCGTTGAACAGCAGAGCCCAACCGCTGTCGCGGCCTGTAAACAGCTGATCCAGAACAACCGCACCCATCATTGGGATGCGGGTTACATTCTGGAGCGCGAGTTGTTCGTTGATCTGTTCCATACGGAAGATCAGAAAGAAGGTGTGAATGCATTCCTTGAGAAGCGTGCACCGGGCTGGAAAAACCAGTAATTCGGTTTTCTTATTCAACACAGTTCACCCTTCGACGTATCCAACAGACTTATATGGCGAAGGCAGACGTATCAGGAAATATCCGGCACTGAAGCGGGTGTCGGAATTTCTTCAACAGGAAATCCAATCATGAGTGCAGTACTGTTTAACGAACACCCAACTCAGGACGGAAAAAAGATCGTAGAGATCTGCCTGAATGCAGAGCGTTCCCTGAACGCCCTGACGTTGGAAATGATTGACCTGATCCAGCCTCAGCTGGATGCGTGGAAAAACGACGATAGCGTTACCGCAGTGATTCTCGATAGCGCGGGCACAAAAGCATTTTGTGCTGGTGGCGATGTCGTTAACCTTTATAAATCGATGGTTGGTGAAGGGGATAAGGGCTTCCCGGAAGAGTTCTTCACCCGTGAGTACACCCTCGATTACACCATTCATACCTACAATAAACCGATCATCTGCTGGGGTAACGGTATCGTGATGGGCGGTGGTATGGGCCTGATGAATGGTTGTAGCCACCGAGTGGTAACTGAATCGACTCACATGGCGATGCCAGAAGTGACTATCGGTCTATACCCGGATGTGGGTGGTAGCTGGTTCCTGAATCATATGCCTGGTCGCACCGGTTTGTTTTTGGGTTTGACCGGTAATCGCATGAATGCGGCGGATGCCCTCTTTTTGGGCTTAGCAGACCGCTTTGTAGCGGGTGAACTGCGCAGCAGCATGATCGAGCGTTTGCAGGCTGAAAGCTGGGACGGTGATGCGACCGCTGCGGTAAACCGAGTTTTGCGTGAGCTGGAAGATGAATCTCAACCTCAGTTCGATAGTAACTCTCCGGTACAGGCAAACTTTGATCTGATTCAGCGTGTAACGGATCAGGACAGTCTGGAAGAGATTGTCGAAAGTCTGCTGGCGGAAGAAACCGAAGATAAGTGGGTGAGCAAAGCGCAGAAAGCGATCAGCCACGGCAGCCCGTTAGCGGTTAATCTGATCCAGCGTCAGTTGGAAGTGACCAGCCAGATGTCTCTGAAAGAGGTTTTCTGTGCGGAGCTGGCGCTGTCTGTTCAGTGCTGTACCCACCGTGAATTCCCAGAAGGTGTGCGCGCATTGTTGGTCGATAAGGATGGCAGCCCGCAGTGGACATTCAAGACACTGGCGGATGTAGATCAGGATAAAGTCAGCGAATTCTTTGTGGCTCCTTGGGAGACCAATCCGCTGGCAGGTCTGTAAAAGCGCATATTCAGGACGCAGTTTCAGTCCGGAAGGTAGCGCGCATTGCTGCGGCTGCCTTCTCAATTAATAAAGATAAGAAGGACTAGAGTTATGGCTACTATCGGTTTTATTGGTCTGGGCAACATGGGTGGCCCAATGGCCATCAATCTGGCAAAAGCAGGCCACAGCGTTAAAGCATTTGATCTGTCTCAGGATGCGATCCAGAAAGTGGTTGCGGCAGGTGGTCAGGCAGCAACGTCCGCGGTTGATGCAGCGCAGAACGTTGAGTTTGTTGTATCTATGCTGCCTGCGGGCAAGCATGTTGAAAGTATCTTTGTGACCGGTGAGCAGCCACTGTTTGATGTCGTGGCTGACGGCACACTGATCATTGATTCTTCTACGATTGATGCGGAAACAGCGAAACGTGTTGCTGCAACAGGCGCTGAACGTGGTATCAGCTTCATCGATGCACCAGTTTCCGGTGGTGTTGGCGCTGCGACTGCGGGTACCCTGGCATTTATGGTGGGTGGTTCCGAAGCGCTGTTTGAAAAAGCGAAGCCAATCCTTGAGTGCATGGGTAAGAATATCTTCCGTGCCGGTGATAACGGTGCAGGTCAGGTAGCAAAATGCTGTAACAACATGTTGCTGGCTATCCTGATGACAGGCACTGCAGAAGCGCTGAATATGGGTGTTAAGAACGGTCTGGACCCAGCGGTGCTGTCCGAAATCATGAAGCAGAGTTCCGGTAGCAACTGGGCGCTTCAGGTTTACAATCCATTCCCGGGCGTGATGGAAGGTGTGCCATCTTCTAACGATTATCAGGGCGGCTTCCAGGTTGATCTGATGTATAAAGACTTAGGTCTTGCGGGCGATGTTAGCCATCAGAGCGGCTCGCCAACTCCTATGGGTTCTCAGGCGCGTGCACTGTTCAGCATGCACAAAGCGAAAGGCAACGGCGGGCTGGATTTCTCCAGCGTGCTGCGTCTGTATCAGGATCAGTGATCCGACTCACATAATAATAAATATTTGCCTGCTTTCGGATAACGGGAGCAGGCAGACAGTTCCTCGCGGCACTGTGGGAATCGGTCTGAATTGATATGTATGAATGACTGAATCCACGCCGTAGTGCCAACTTCTATAAAAAAAATAAACGAGGTTGAACAATGGGATACAACGATGAATATCAGGCTGCGTTAGATAACACGGAAGCCTATTGGGCCGGGCAGGCTGATCGCATCGCCTGGTTCAAAAAACCAGAAACCACACTGGAAAAAACTGAATTCGGAACCTATAGCTGGTACCCGGATGGTGAGTTGAACAGCTGCTATTTAGCTGTGGATTACCATGTTGAAAACGGTCGTGGTGAGCAAGTTGCACTGTATTATGATTCACCTGCGTCAGGCACCAAAGACGCCATCACCTATAGTCAGCTGCAAGACAAGGTTGCTAACTTCGCGGGTGCTTTGAAAGCACAAGGCGTGGAGAAAGGCGACACCATCCTCATTTACATGCCGATGATTCCTGAAGCGGCCGTAGCGATGTTGGCATGTGCCCGTCTGGGTGCGATCCACTCTGTTGTATTCGGCGGTTTTGCGCCGGCAGAAATGGCGATCCGTATTGATGATGCCAGCCCGAAGATGATCCTGACCGCGTCCTGCGGTATCGAATTTGAAAAGAAAATTGCCTACAAGCCTCTGGTTGATCAGGCGATTGATCTGGCGACTCACAAGCCACAGAACACCGTCGTTTGTCAGCGTCAGATGATTACAGCTGAGATGAACAACGCACGCGATCTGGACTGGTATCAGATTCAGGAAGGTGTTCAGCCTGCTGAATGTGTTGCCGTGAAAGGTTCTGACCCTCTTTATATCCTGTACACCTCCGGTACCACGGGTCAGCCAAAAGGTATTGTGCGTGACAACGGCGGTCATGCCGTTGCGCTTAGCTATGCGCTGAACAATGTCTACGGTATGGAAGCCGGTGATGTGTGGTGGGGCGCGTCCGATATCGGTTGGGTCGTGGGTCACTCCTTTATCGTCTACGGTCCGCTGATGGGTGGTTGCAGCTCGATCTTCTTTGAAGGTAAACCGATTCGTAACCCGGATGCGGGTACGTTCTGGCGAGTGATGGAAGAGTACAATGTGAACTCTATGTTCTGTGCGCCAACGGCATTCCGTGCTATCCGCAAAGAAGATCCAGAAGGTGCGCTGTGTAAGAAATATGATCTGAGCAGCCTGAAATGGGTCTTTGTAGCCGGTGAGAAGCTGGATTCCTCTACCTTTCATTGGTTATCTGATCTGCTGAAGGTGCCGGTTATCGATCACTGGTGGCAGACCGAAACTGGCTGGCCGATGACGGCGCCAATGATGGGTTGGGATAATCCATCGGATGCACGTCTGGGCTCTACCAATAAGCCGATCCCGGGTTATGACATTCGTGTGTTGGATGGCGAAGGCACTGAAATGGCGGACGGTGATGCAGGTAATATCTGTGTGAAATTGCCAATGCCACCGGGTGTTGCCTGGAGTATCTGGAACAACAATGATCGTTATGTCAGCTCTTATCTGGAGGCATTTCCGGGTTACTACCACACCGGTGATGGCGGATATAAGGACGATGATGGATACATCTACATTACCGGTCGTACCGATGATGTGATCAACGTATCGGGTCACCGTCTTTCTACCGGTGAAATGGAAGAGGTGGTATCTGCTCATCCAGCCGTTGCCGAATGTGCTGTCATTGGTATGAATGACGAGCTGAAAGGTCAGCTTCCGGTTGGTCTGATCGTGCTAAAAGCCGGTGAAGATATTGAAGATGCACAGATCGAGGCTGAGCTGGTGCAGATGGTGCGTGAACAAGTAGGTGCTTTGGCGTGCTTCCGACGCGCTTTGGTTGTACAGCGTCTGCAGAAAACCCGTTCCGGTAAGATTCTGCGCGCTATCCTGCGTAAGATTGCGGCTCAGGAAGAGTACAAAATGCCATCGACCATTGATGATGAAACTATTCTGCCAGAGATTACAGCTCTGATGGCCGATGCGGGCATGACCAAGTAATTGAGCATACCCATTTGGTTTAAATCTGAGGGCTAGCCCTCGGGTTTAAACCGTACCGATGTCCCCCTGCGTTGGCTCGTTTGCTAGGACGGTGCCGACGCTTTCTCTGTCGCTTTAACGCTGAATATTTAGATAATTAAAAATATTAGGGAAAATACTTATTTTTCCTCGCAATCCGCGTTAAAACGCGATATAAATTTACGTTAACGTAAGAGTAAAGAATAAGCTGCTCGACAGATTTTGGATCTGTCAGGCATATAAGCAGGAGAGTTTCTATGCAGGTTAAAGACAGTGTTTTTGTAATCACCGGTGGTGGTCGTGGTCTGGGTCGTGCGATGGCCGAGCATCTGGCAAAACAGGGCGGCAAGCTGGCGCTGATCGATCTGGATCAGGAAGCGTTGGATCAGGCTATCGGCCAGTGTCAGGAACTGGGCGGTGAAGCGCGTGGTTACATCTGCAATATCACTGATGAGCCTGCTGTAGAAAGCACTTTTGCTCAGATCAAAGAAGAGTTCGGTGAGATCAATGGCCTGGTGAATAACGCAGGTCTGATGCGCGATGGCATGCTGATCAAAATGAAAGACGGCAAGCTGGTCGGCAAAATGGCGTTGGATAAGTGGGAATCTGTCCTGACCGTCAACATGACGGGTACCTTCCTGTGTGGTCGTGAGGCGGCTGGCATTATGGCTGAGCAGGGTAAGGGCGGGGTGATCGTCAATATCTCTTCCGTTTCTCGTGCGGGCAATATGGGTCAAACCAACTACTCTGCAACCAAAGCGGGTGTGGCAACAATGGCGGTGAGCTGGTCCCGTGAGCTGGCACGCTTTGGTATTCGCGTTGGTGGTATTGCACCGGGTGTTATTGCGACTGAGATGACAGCACAGATGAAGCCGGATGCGATTGATCGTATGGTTTCTGCGGTACCACTGCGTCGTTTAGGTGAAGTGGAAGAGATGTCTCACACGTTGCAGTACATCATCGAAAACGAATTCTTCACCGGCCGCATTGTTGAAATGGACGGTGGTCTGCGTATCTAAAGATGTTCTGGAATCTACGATCTGGGCTGATGCGTAGATTCCACCGTTTCACCCTGAAGAACTTTGCAGGTTATACAGGTTCTTTGCTTGTTAGCTGAAAGACGACCGTTGTTATAGTGCCGTTAACTGCACTAGTACTCTGTTGGTACGTCACTTGGGGAGCTTGCTCCCCCTTTTTATTTCCACGTTTAGAACATAACAATACAGTTCTATACTCGTTTCCAGCGCATTGATATTGTCTGTAGCCAGACTGGTAACGTGTACTCTCTGTTCACCGTTGCCTATGTTGACGGTATAAAATACGACAACCCGAAACTCTCTTTCCCGCGACAACATCCCCTATAAAAATAACAAAGGAGCACGGATATGGATCGTTATCTGGATGACTTTTCCGAAGGTGACCTGTTCAAAGCACCCGGCTTTACCTTAAGCGAAGGGCAAATATTGGATTTCGCGTTAACCTATGATCCTCAACCATTCCATATTGACGCGCAGGCGGCATCGGAAAGTCCTTACGGAGGTTTGATCTCCAGTGGCTTTCAGACACTTGCACTGTGTTTTCGTATGGTTGTGCAGTCAGGCGTCTTTCAGACTGTCAGTATGGGTGGTCCAGGTATTGACGAGCTACGCTTTCTGGCACCTGTCAGGCCGGGAGATACGATCCGTACAACGGCCGAAATCCTTATGGTAAAACCCTCCCGGTCCAAGCCTGATCGAGGGATTATGCGGATTCAATTTCGAGGCTTTAACCAGCATGGCGACGAAGTGATCAGCTTTATCGTGATTATGCTAGGTAGACGTGCCCCGTCAGCTGGTTGACGTACAGCCCGCCTTTTTATTGCTTGGCGGGGCTTACATTGGTACGGCTTTTGGCTAGAATGTGCATATCACGTTGCCACTGATAGGAGGGCTCGTTTATGTCAGATTTAGGTAATGCGCATCCAAAATTTATTGAAGCGATGCAAAAGCTGTCAGCAATGTCAGAAGAAGAGCGCCTGTCGGAGGAGAATAAGGACCTGTTCGAGCAGGCCATGAACTATGCGCCGCTGGATATTCAGCCGCAGTTGGTCGCTATTCGTAAGAAGTACGACGAGCTTCACTAAATACCATCATCGCTATTCACGCACAAAAAAGCCGCTCACGTAGCGGCTTTTTTGTGCGTGTTGTTCAGTGAGTAATCAAATCTCGGCTAAAGGTTGGGTTGAGGCCAAAGTAATCGCTAAGAAAGACTATACATTTGATGTTTAGGCGATAGCATAGGCGTTTCAGCAGTTGTTTTGAAAACAGGGGTACATGGACCGCTCTCCTGAATCATGCTTCCTGAGATTCATAAGAGTTGTCAGATGTGCCGTATGAACGACCTTGTCGATCAAAATCCCCAAAAACTGATCCGTCTACTCCAAGTCGTAGCGATTATCTCTACCTGTCTTATCCTTGGTGCCTCTATTCTTGGTACGCATTGGTTGTATCGAGGCTATGTGGAGAAAGTATCTCGTGAGGATGCGATACGGATTAGCGAGCTGATCATCGCGATAGAAGATCGTTTCCTGTTGTCTGCCGACAATCTAATGCAGTCCACTTTATTGCTGGATGATGCCGCGCTGACAGAACTGGATCAACGAATGAATCAATTCCTTTCGCCTCATGGGGTGTTGAAAGTGAAGGTGTCTTCGTTGAACGGAACCGTTTTGTACAGTACAGATCATTCGATTATCGGCCAGTC
>NZ_JBFGYC010000006.1:0-27535 GCF_041587635.1 Pontibacterium sp.
GACTAAACAAAGACTCTTCGTTATCGCCTTCCTTAGATTCGCTTACGCCAAACGACATCGTGACAGTGACGGGCTTACCATGGAAGTTAAAAGGACTTTTGGCCACCGCCTGACGGATTTTGTCCACGGCCTGATGGGCCTCTGTTGCCCCTGTTGATGGCATCAATATGACGAACTCTTCGCCACCGTAACGCGCTACAAAATCGGTTCCTCGCAGCTTCAACTTCACCACTTTCGCAATCAGACGCAGCACTTTATCGCCCGCTAAATGCCCGTAGGTGTCATTGATCCGCTTAAAGAAATCCAAGTCCCCCACCGCCACAGAGAAGTGCGTCTGATAACGTTGCCAACGAGCGACTTCTTCGGCAATACGCTCGTCGTATGCAGCACGGTTTGGCAAACCCGTCAGAGCATCGGTGGTTGCTCGGGCTTTTTCTGCTTCCATATGGGCCCGAACTTCACGCGTTTCTTGCTCCATCTGCTCAACCTTTTCGAGCAAATTTTCATAACGCTCCTGAAGACGGGTTTCTCGCTTGTCTTCATCACGCTTGAAGTCATCCATCGCCTGCACAACATGCTGGAGTTTTCCTGCAACCGCCATCTTCAGCTCTTTGAGATCATGGCTACTTTTAACTGTTTCATGCAGCTGCTGAACATTCGAGCGTACCTGGATATCCAGCTTGCGCTGATTTTCACCAATACTTTTCTGATCGTGGTGACTTTCCTTGATGAAGCTCTCAACTTCACTCAGTTGTGAACTCAGATCCAGCAGGTAGTTTTCAAATTCTTCATCACCCTGGCCACTGCTCTTGCCCACCAAGCTGATGATCTGACGTAATATCGACGGCAGATCCGCCAACACAATACCTTCATCAATTCGTCGCAGCAATTCACGGCAATCATCAGCTTCGTGATCGGATAACGGCAATCCCGTCAGTAGCATCGTCAATTCAGTTGCAACAGCCTGCAACAAACGCATTTGCTCTTCAGGAGAATCCCCCGTTTCGGAGGCTGTTTTGGCAGGGGTAGCATTCTCTACAGACGGTGCTGGCTGTTCTGCTGACATCCCCGCTTGCAGTTCGACCAGATCGGTTAACAGTGCAGGCAGTTCATAGGCGGCGGCGGTGAGCTTATTGCTACGTTGTTCACAGGCATCGAGCAAATTATGCATGTGTTGCTCTTCAGTGGAGTAACGTAGCTGGCGAATCCAACGCTGCACAGCTTCCAGAATTGACTTGGACTGCTTTTCACGGGACTCATCACGCCGACGAATCTGCTTATCCAGACTCTTGGAGACACGCCCCAGTGCCGAACTGTTCCCGCTTTGGGCCAATCCTGCTCTGAGTTCATTCAATTCAAGGTCCAGCTTGGCGTCCTCGCCCTCCAGACCTAAAACCATGCTCCCGATAATCTGGCTAAGAAGTCCTTCCTGTTTTTGAAATTGAGACTGAGTGTCCTCAATTTCCAGCGCTAGCTCCCTATATTTCTGCTTCCAATCTTCATTCTGTGCTGACACGATCCACCCTCAGTCGAAACAACGGCACATTCTCTGATTCTTCCCTCTATGTTAGAGGAAGCCGCGCACCAACTCTAGAGATCTAAAACAACTTCAGCCTTTGTAGGCATAAAAAAACCGCCCAGATCTGGCGGTTTTTAAAACAAACTATTGGAATTATTGAGCGGCTTTACGCTCTTTAGCGACCAGATAATCGACCACTTCCAGCATTTTCTGATGGCTACCTGCCATCTGGGCCGTGATACGATACTTACCATTAACGACCATAGACGGTACACCGGTGATACCATAACCACGCAGCTTAGAGTCGCCTTGACGCAACTTCATCGTCACAGCAAAAGAATCGAACATCTTGCTAAACTTCGCTTCATCAACACCCAGCTTGCCATAAAACTCGACCAGCTGATCTTTATTGCCAAAACGACGACGTTCTACGTGAACCGCATTAAAGGTAGGGACGTGGGTTTTCTCAACGGTCTTCAGCAACTCTGAGCTGTAATAAGCCCGTGCAAACGGCTCCCAGCTACGACCAAACACAACCGGTAAGCGGACAAAGTTAACGTCTTCAGCCTTTTTCGACTCCCAGTTCTGTACCAAAGGTTCAAAACTATTACAGTGCGGACACGGGTATCCGAACGCTTCAACTACTTCAACCCGGTTTGCATCTGCGGTTTTTACCGGAAACGGTAAGACCGCGTAGTGCACACCTTCTTTAAATCCGGCCTCATTCTCTGCCGACGCAGCCAATGGCAGCATCAGCGCAATTAGCATCATTCCAAGTTTTTTTAGCATGTTCATTTCTCCAACTCACACTCAAGCAGCTCAGTGAGACTCCGAAAGGGATCGAAAAGTTCGATTTCAGCTAATAAAAAAGGCAGCCTAAGCTGCCTTTATTTAATCTAGCCTGAATATGGCTTAGTTCAGACCCTGAATGTAAGCAGAAACGGCTTTGATCTCTGCATCACTCAGCTTAGCAGCAATATCACGCATCATCTTGTTTGGATCGTTAGAACGTTCAGCGTTGCGGAACATCTTAAGCTGTTTCTCAACATATGCAGAGTGCTGACCGCTCACTGCAGGGAATGCAGCGGAAGCGTTACCCGTACCGGTTGGGCTGTGGCACGCTGTACACGCAGCAACACCTTTCGCTGCGATACCTGCACGGTAAATTTTCTGACCCGCTTCAACCTGATCTTTAGCAGCGTGACCGATCTGAGTCGCCTGCTTCGCGAAGAATGCCGCGAGATCAGCCAGATCCTGATCACTCAGGTTGTCCAGCAGACCAGTCATCTCAACAACCGGACGTGCTCCGTTTTTGATGTCTTTCATCTGCTTAACCAGATATTTTTCATTCTGGCCGGCCAGTTTAGGAAAGTTAGCGATTGCACTGTTACCATCGGCACCATGGCACGCGCCACATACGGCCGCTTTTGCCTGCCCTGCAGCAGCATCACCTGCCGCGTGAGCTACACCAGTGATACCCAGGGTCAACAGCATGCTGATCAGTAGTTTATTCATCGACGAGAACCCAGACTCTTGATTTTAATAAGTTTTTTGACGTTCACCGGCAGCGTTCAGGGCTGAAATCCGATGATCGTGAGAACCTCACTTGCCTGTGACACTAGAGCCTTTCGCTTATCACAGGTAAAATTTGGCGCAATTATAACCTAATATCCATACAAACTGGAACGGCAATCTCTGTTCCGACAAGGCGCGAACCCTACACATGTCAATAAAACGCTCACCGATAAGCTACAACTCAGCACGTTTTAACAAAAGCGCTGCCAAACTCAGCCAGTGTCCGGAAGACATCGGTGCGGAGGTAGCCTTTGCAGGTCGCTCCAACGCAGGGAAGTCCAGCGCAATCAACACTCTGACCAATAACAAGAAGCTGGCCAGAACCTCGAAAACCCCGGGCCGTACGCAGTTGATCAACTTTTTTGATCTCAATATTGAGAACACGCGTATCGTCGATCTACCCGGTTATGGCTTCGCCAAAGTGCCACTGGAAATGAAACTGCACTGGCAGAAGCATCTCGACAATTACCTGCAAAAACGCGAATGTCTGCGGGGTGTCGTGCTGGTCATGGATATCCGTCATCCAATGAAAGAGTTCGACCAAATGATGACGCAATGGTGTAAAAGTACAGGTATGCCGCTGCATGTTTTGCTAACCAAAGCCGACAAGCTGAAGAAAGGTCCTGCACAAAGCACCTTGCTGAAACTGAAGAAGGAGCTGACAGCAGAGCTGGGCGACAATGTATCCCTACAGATATTCTCTGCGCTGAAACGTCAGGGTATCGACCAGCTCAGCATGCGCATCGACAGCTGGTTGCTTGAGGGTATGGAAGACGAGTTCGAAGGGCAGCCAGAAGAATAACGGCGCCAAACAGCAGACAAAAAGAAGCCCTGGATACCTGGAAGGGGAACAAGGGGGTATCTAGGGCCTCAACGCATGCTTGTTTTAGAGAGCCACTACCATGGCACAGTCTTGAATGTGACTCACAGTATGTGACTGCATTGAATCAAAAAGGTTCAACCTCTGTCTAATTTTTATTCAGAGGTAGCCTAATGTGCCTGTTCCCAGTTATCACCCACACCGGCATCCACCACCAACGGCACGTCCAATTTGGCCGCCGCAGCCATCTTATCTTTGACCGCCGACACAAACGCCTCCACCTGGTCTTCACGCACTTCAAACACCAATTCATCGTGCACCTGCATGATGATGCGGGCGTCCATCTCTCCACTGGATAACCATTCGTCTACGCTTAACATCGCCTTCTTAATGATATCTGCCGCAGTACCCTGCATCGGTGCATTGATCGCTGTGCGCTCTGCAGCCTGACGGCGCATGGCATTCTTCGCCTTGATCTCTGGCAGGTAGAGGCGACGACCAAACAGGGTTTCTACGTAGCCCTGTTCCGCCGCTTTGGTACGAATATCATCCATGTAGTGCTGGACACCCGGATAGGTTTCGAAATAGTGCTCAATGTACTGCTGCGCTTCATTCCGCCCGACGCCCAACTGTTTACCCAGGCCAAAGGCAGACATACCGTAAATCAAACCAAAGTTGATCGCTTTAGCACGACGGCGTTGTTCTGTGGTGACGTCAGTCACCTCTGTTTTGAACACCTCTGCTGCCGTCGCTCGGTGTACATCATCACCATGGCTAAACGCATTGAGCAGTCCTTGGTCCTGTGACAGATGAGCCATGATCCGCAGCTCGATCTGAGAGTAATCCGCTGCCACAATTTTATAGCCCTGAGGGGCAATAAATGCCTGACGGATACGACGACCTTCCGCATTTCGTACCGGGATGTTCTGCAAGTTAGGATCGGATGACGACAGGCGTCCGGTCGCCGTGACGGCCTGATGATACGAGGTATGAATACGTCCCGTGGCCGGATTGATCATTTGTGGCAATTTGTCGGTGTAGGTCGACTTCAGCTTACTCAGGCCGCGATGTTCCAGAATCAGCTTCGGCAGCGGGTAGTCCAGTGCCAGCTCCTGTAGCACCTCTTCAGCCGTAGATGGGGCACCTTTTGGTGTCTTCTTCAGGACCGGCAACTTTTTCTGCTCGAAGAGGATCACCTGAAGCTGTTTAGGCGAGCTCAGGTTGAATGGCTCACCCGCTTCCTCATGGGCTTCTTTTTCCAGTTCCTGCAACCGCTGACTGATCTCCACACTCTGCAATCCGAGCAGATTGGCATCGACCAGCGCGCCGTTCCGTTCAATATGGGACAACACCGGAATCAGCGGACGCTCAATCTCTTCGAATACCGGTTTAACGTCCGGTGTACTATCCAGTTTTGCGACCAGCGCCTGGTGCAGACGCAGCGTAATATCGGCGTCTTCCGCCGCATAAGGGGCGGCCTGCTCCAGTTCGATCTGGTTGAAGGTCAGCTGCTTTTTGCCTTTCCCGGCAATATCTTCAAAGTGAACGGTTTTAACACCCAGGTATTTATCCGCCAGACTGTCCATATCATGGCGGGTGTCGGTGGAGTTGTAGATATATGACTCCAGCATGGTGTCGTACGCGACACCCCGCAGAGTGACGTCGTAACGCGCCAGCACATTCATATCGTATTTGATGTGCTGACCCACTTTAAGATGGCTCTCGCTTTCCAGCAGCGGTTTAAGCTTCTCTAACAGACGCTCACGACTGATCTGCTCAGGCGCACCCATATAATCGTGTGCCACCGGCACGTACGCGGCTTTACCGGGCTCAACCGCAAACGAAACCCCCACCAGCTCCGCTTCCATGTAGTTGAGGCTGGTCGTTTCCGTATCAAACGCAAAAAGCTCCGCCTCTGTCAGCACTTTGATCCAACGATCCAACGCGGCTTCATCGAGTACGGTTTCGTATTCAACGTTTTCCGGCGCCTGAGGTTCATCATCGTCCATCGGCTGATCGGTAGATTCAGCTGCATCGCTGCTCAGATCACGTACCCAGCTACGAAACTCAAAGGTAGAAAAGAGTTCTTTCAGCGCTGCGTTATCCGGTGCTGGCAGCACAAAATCTTCCACCTGAGAATCCAGTTCCACATCTGTTTTGATCGTCGCCAACAGATAGGACAGCTCCGCTTCTTCGCGATGCGTTTCCAGCTTTTTCGGCATCGTTTTGGAACCACGGAAACCCAGTGCCGGAATTTTATCCAGATTCGCATACAGATCTTTGATACTGCCAATCCCCTGCAACAGGGCCAGTGCGGTTTTCTCACCAACTCCCGGTACGCCCGGAATGTTATCGACTTTATCGCCCATCAGGGCCAGATAATCGATAATCAGATGCGGCGGGATACCAAATTTCTCTTCCACACCCGCCTCATCCATCACGGTATCCGTCATGGTGTTGATCAGGGTGACGTGCTTGTCCACCAGCTGCGCCATATCTTTATCGCCAGTGGAGATCACCGTGTCGATCCCTTTTGCGCTGGCCTCAACCGCCAGAGTTCCGATCACATCATCGGCTTCCACCCCCTCCACGGCGATCAGTGGCAGCCCCATGGCGCGGACAATATTATGGATCGGCTCAATCTGCAGACGCAGATCATCCGGCATAGGCGGACGCTGCGCTTTGTATTCCGGATAGATATCATCACGGAAAGTTTTACCCTTGGCGTCAAAGATCACCACCACCGGACTCTGCGGATACTGCTTGAGCAAGCTACGCAGCATGGAGGTTACCACTCGCACAGCCCCGGTTGGCACGCCATCCGACGTTCTCAGGTCGGCTTGTTGTGACGCAAAGAATGCACGGTATAAATAGGAAGAGCCGTCAACTAAAATGAGGGGAGAGTGCTGTTCGCTCATGGCGGTATCCATGTTGGTTGCAGTTCGGACTAGTTCAGGGCGACAATCATAGTCGATATCGATGCGGCCAACCAAAACAAAGGATATATTATGAAACGATTGCTGCTGACCGCGCTTTTACTGATCGCGCCTCTGGCACAGGCGGAGTCTCTACCTCAGTTCGATGAAAACGAACCTGAGGTCACTATCCGTCACGGTGAAGGATCAACCTTTTACGAATACCGTATCAACGGTGAACTGCGCGAAATCAAAGTCGTACCCGAGAACGGTAAGCCGTATTATCTGGTACCGGCCGACGGCGACGAGTTTATTCGCGCCGATCAGTCTCAACTTCTCATCCCTAAATGGATTCTGTTCCGCTGGTAATCACGTGGCTGTATATACTCAAGTAACTCCAGACGATCTTGATCGCCTGCTGCTCGACTTTGACCTGGGATCGCAGGTCGCACTGGAAGGCATTCAGGGTGGTATCGAGAACACCAACTACTTTGTCACTCTGAAACAGGACATGCAGGAGCAGCAATATGTGCTGACCCTGTTTGAAGAGCTGAGTGGCGAAGAGCTGCCGTTTTTTGTTGAGCTGGCCCAATGGCAGGCTGAACGCGGTATTCCGCTTCCTTACGGCATCACCGATCGAAACGGTATTGCGCAAAAGCGGCTTAATGATCGCCCGGCGATGCTGCAACCGCGATTCGCCGGTCGTCACATCGCACGCGATCAGCTGAAACCTGAACACTGTGCTGAAGTCGGGCAAGCACTCGCACGCTTCCATACGGCGAGCAAAGATTTTTATCTGAGCCGTCAGGCGCACCGCGGTGTCTTCTGGTGGCGCAGTGAAAGTAGCCGTATTCAGTCTCTGCTCTCCGCGGAGGACGCCCAACTGCTGCTGAATGAGGTCAAACTGTTTGATGAGTTACGCGATCAAGGCGACAAACTGCCCAGCGGCATCATCCATGGTGATCTGTTCCATGACAACGTGCTGTTCGATGGCGATAAACTCAGTGCGATTCTCGACATCTACAACGCGGCCACCGCGTTCTGGCTGTTTGATCTGGCCATTGTCGCCAACGACTGGTGCAGTTTGCCTAACGGGAAGATCGATCCCACGCGTGAACAGGCGCTACTGAAGGCCTACAACAGTGAACGACCGTTTGTCGATTTTGAGTATGAAGCCTGGCCGATCCTGACCCGTACCGCCGCTATGCGATTCTGGCTCTCCCGCCTGATTCCAGCACTGGGTGTCGAGCAGGGGATGCGCTCCGGTGATGTCGAGACCAAAATCAAAGATCCGGATGAATTGAAGCAGATTCTGCTGGCCCGTATCGAGACACCGGCGGCATTACCGCAATAAACGCACAATGCTGTAAACATATACAGTATCAGGGGGTATACTCTACCCCCTGTACCTTCTAATCTCTCTATTCCCAGCCCAACTTCAGATAGCGACAGTTCTATGGACGTTACCCACATTATCGACTCCCTTAACGATGCTCAGCGTCAGGCCGTCACCGCACCGGTACAAAACCTGCTCGTATTGGCAGGTGCAGGCTCGGGTAAAACCCGCGTTCTGGTGCACCGTATCGCCTGGCTGATCCAGACCGAAGGGATGTCACCTTACTCCATCATGGCCGTGACCTTTACCAATAAGGCAGCGCGTGAGATGCGGGGACGTATCGAAGAATTGCTGGGAATCAACCCTCAGGGCATGTGGGTCGGCACCTTCCACGGCCTCGCACACCGCCTGCTGCGCTCGCACTGGCAGGACGCCGGATTACCGGAAAACTTCCAGATCATGGACAGCGATGACCAGTTACGTCTGGTCAAACGACTGTCGAAGGAGATGGGCTTTGATGAAACCCGCTGGCCGGCACGTCAGTTCCAGTGGTACATCAACGAACAGAAAGACGAAGGCCTGCGCTCCCAGCATATCGAACCGTCGGGTGATCAGTTCAACCAGATGATGCTGAAGATGTATCAGGCGTATGAGCAAGCCTGTGAACGCGGCGGCATGATCGATTTTGGCGAGCTTTTACTGCGTGCTCTGGAGCTGCTGCGTGACCGACGCCCTAACCTGCTCGCCCATTATCAGGAGCGTTTCCGCTACATTCTGGTCGACGAGTTTCAGGATACCAACAGCATCCAGTACGGCTGGCTGCGCCTGCTCACCGGCAGTGATCCTAAGATGATGGCTGTCGGCGATGATGACCAGTCCATCTACGGCTGGCGTGGCGCGAAGATCGAAAACATCCAGAACCTGAATAACGACTTCCCCGGCACCGAAACCATTAAGCTGGAACAGAACTATCGCTCCACCAACACGATTCTGAGCGCAGCCAACGAAGTCATCCGCAACAACCAGGGCCGACTGGGTAAAGAGCTGCGTACCGATTCCAGCGACGGCGACCCGATCTCGCTGTATGCCGCGTTCAATGAACAAGACGAAGCGCGCTTTATCGTCGATCAGATCAGTCAGTGGTCGAACGAAGGCAATTTACGTCGGGAATCCGCCATTCTCTACCGCTCCAATGCCCAGTCCCGGGTACTTGAGGAAGCGTTGATTCGCGCCGCTGTACCCTATCGTATCTACGGTGGGCAACGGTTCTATGATCGTCTGGAGATCAAAAACGCACTGGCTTATATGCGCCTGATCGCCAACCGCGACGACGATACGGCAATGGAACGGGTGATCAATGTGCCCACACGCGGTATCGGCACCCGTACGGTGGAAGTGGTGCGTGAGCATGCCCGCATCGAACAAATTTCCATGTGGCGCGCGGCGACCGAAGTCGTCGGGCTGCAAAAGCTACCCGCCCGTGCCAGCAACGCATTGGTCGCCTTTCTCAATCTGATCAATGAGTTAACGAAAGAGACCGAGGGTGTTGAGCTGCACGAGCAGACTGAACACGTGGTCGAGCGCTCCGGACTGATCGAACATCACCTGAAAGAGAAAGGTGAAAAAGCCCAGTCCCGCATCGAAAACCTTGGCGAACTGACCAACGCGGCGAAACAGTTCCTCCATCAGTGGGATGAGAGTTTTGAAGAGGCCTTCACCTCACCCTTAGCCGCCTTTTTGGATCAGGCTGCACTGGATGCCGGTGATGCCCAGGCAGATGAACATCAGGATAGCGTGCAGCTGATGACGCTGCACTCGGCTAAAGGTCTGGAGTTCCCATTAGTATTTTTGGCGGGGATGGAGGAAGGCTTGTTCCCACACAAGATGTCTGCCGAAGAACCGGGGCGTCTCGAAGAGGAGCGTCGTCTTTGTTATGTGGGTATTACTCGCGCCATGAAGAAACTGCATATTACCTACGCAGAGTCGCGCCGCCTGCACGGGCAGGAAACCTTTAACCGCCCTTCCCGTTTTATCCGTGAAGTCCCGGATCACCTACTGGAAGAGGTGCGCCTGAATGCGTCGGTTTCTCGCCCAATCTCCGCACGTCCCGAAAAATCCAGTCTGTTTGGCGGCAATAGCTCGCTCTCCAGCGCCGAGATCCCCGCCACTAATCTGTCGTTGGGACAACGGGTGAACCATCAGAAGTTTGGCGAAGGTACCGTGCTGAACTTTGAAGGCTCGGGCCCCAAAGCACGGGTACAGGTCAATTTCGACTTTGAAGGGCCGAAGTGGCTGGTTGTTGGCTTCGCCAACCTACAACCTCTCTAAGCTGCCCGCTTCTCAGGGCAATAAAAAAGGCTGCGTTTGCAGCCTTTTTTATTTAAGAATCAGATAATTAGCAGGACAGACCAACCATCAACGGCGGCAGGCTTTCGTGCTGCCAGCGCTGCACACAGTAACCCTCAACCACGATGACTTCACATTCATCACCTTTGTTTAAACGTCCCTGCATATGGCTTTTCAGAATCTCGATTAACTGCTCGGTATCGGCTGCACTGACGAAACGGTTGATAAAGTGACTGAAGCCATAGGCTTCATCGTAGATGCTTAGCACAACGCGATTGACGGCTTTGACACTCGGCGCATGACTAAAAATATCCTGCTTACGGTCAAAATCACCTTGATGAATCCACAGGCACGGCTCCGGTTCCAGAATTTCAAGACCATGCTTAGTCGTCATCATGTATTCCCAGAGACGGAAGTTTTCCATCTCAACAAGGCGCATCCGCTGCTCCCCATTATCGTTCTGGGTAAAACACTGAACCAACTTCTGGGACTGCTGATACTCCAGCAATGGCACTGCATCCAGCGTGTCATCAAACGCAGTTTTCTTCGTGCTGCTCAAAACGAAGTCTCCTATTAAAGCGACGGCCGGTCTTCCTGACCCGCACAGTTAGCTCAAAAGTCTAGGTGCAGAAATATGAAACTGCAATCCATCTTGTGAGGAACGATGATTACGATCAACCGTTGTTTACACTATCATACTTCTGAACAAGATAAGGACCTTCTCATTTATGCTGCATCGGATCTGGCTGTTCTTTTTTCTCGCTGCATTTGCCGGTGGCCTCTATCAATGGCTCTGGCTGGACGATGCTGAAGTATTTCAACGTTTGGTGCAATCCACCTTTGATATGTCAAAACTGTCCGTGGAACTGGCGATTGGTCTTATCGGCACCCTCGCCTTCTGGCTGGGCATCATGAAGCTGGCCGAAGCCGCTGGCCTGATCGACAAGCTTGCTCGTGTGCTAACCCCCCTGTTTACCCGTCTGATGCCGGACCTGCCTCCACGGCATCCCGCCATTGGCTCAATGACCATGAATTTGTCTGCCAATATGCTGGGGCTGGATAACGCAGCGACCCCGCTGGGTTTAAAGGCGATGCAGGATCTGCAAAGCCTGAACCCGCAGAAAGACACCGCAAGCAACGCTCAAATTCTGTTTTTGGTGCTCAATACCTCTTCGGTCACGCTGTTCCCGATTACGGTATTTCTGTATCGGGCACAACAAGGGGCAGCCAACCCCACCGATGTTTTTATTCCTATCCTGATCGCTACTGCCTGCTCTACACTCGCCGGACTCTTAGCCGTTTCATGGGTACAAAAGATCCGGCTCTGGGATCGTATTACGCTGTTATATCTGGGCGGTTTCGCCGCGGTATTACTGGCCTCAGTCGCATACTTCAGCACACTGGCGGTGGATGAGTTACAACGCCAGTCATCACTGATCGGCAATCTACTGATCTTCAGCATCATTATCTTCTTTCTGGTTAGCGCCCATCGAAAAGGGGTCAATATCTACGAGACCTTTATCGAGGGTGCAAAGCAGGGCTTTAATGTCGCGATCATGATCATCCCCTACCTGCTGGCTATGTTGGTGGCCATCGGTGTACTACGGGCCAGTGGTGCATTGGACGGGTTCGTGTGGTTGTTACGTGAAGGCGTCGCGTTATTTGGGCTGGATACACGTTTTGCGGAGGCACTGCCTACCGCCATTATGAAACCGCTGTCCGGTTCCGGCGCACGGGCGATGATGCTGGAAACCATGCATTCGCAAGGGGTCGATTCTTTTGCCGCCCATGTGGCATCCATCATTCAGGGTTCAACCGAAACCACCTTTTATGTATTGGCGGTCTATTTCGGCTCGGTCGGGATTCGTCATACCCGGCACGCAGTAGCCTGTGGTCTGACAGCCGATCTAGCCGGTATTATTGCGGCTATCGTATGTGGATACTGGTTCTTTGGGTAGAAGATATCTTATGCGAGAGCGTTATCCTGACCGGATAACGCCGGGTGGGTGAGGCAACATATGAACATGTGTACCTCCATCACGGATCAAACTTGATCAAGCAAGGCCGCGCCTCTATTGCTTGCGCGCGACCGGATGGTTAACCGAAATCGATCGCACGGATATGGCCATGGCCGTCAATCGCCACCTGCACACACTCCGCTTCTGTCACTTTACGCACGTCACTGCCATCCGGGCAACGTCCCCAGACTTCAACCCGAATACGCAATGAACTGCGTCCGGACTCTAATACCCGGGTATAAAAGGACAATACAGTACCCACCAACACCGGTGACATGAATTCCATGCTGCCTACAGATACAGTTGCCACTCGACCACGGGTCACTTCAGCTGCTTTAATCTCCGCCGCCAGTACAATCTGGGACGATACCCAGCCACCGTATACATCACCAAACATGTTGGTGGCCTGAGGATCGGCAGGCAATGTCAGGGTAAGCTGACCTTCCGGTGACAGAATCGGATCTTCATTGTTGTTTATCATGGCGCGACTTCCACTTGGAGTACTTTGTAACATCGTAATATCTGCAGTGTACCGGACGTTAGGTTATCGTGCCGATACCTATATTATGCGGGCCTGCTTATCGCATGACTCCCTATATAGACAGCAAGACAGGGCACTTTACTGAATACGGGCACCTGCCGTGCCCAAGGTAACACCCGATTACAACTAAAGTCTACACATTATAGACCCTTGGTATCTCTGCTTTAGATCAGGGCTTTTTCACACGAAAGTCATTCGTGAACACACATGTCATATGAATGTCACAAATCGATTTTATAGTAGCCTCCATCGCAAAATACAAACCAAATTATTCTCTCTGGAGATTATGATGAAACCGATGAAGAAGCTGTTTGCAGCTGTTGCAATCTCTGCAACCTGCATGACTGCAAACGCTGCAGATCTGCTGGACAAAAACCTGCCTACTTACCAGAAAGCGTCTGGTGTATCTGGAAACCTGTCTTCTGTAGGTTCTGATACTCTGGCGAACCTGATGACCCTGTGGGCGGAAGAGTTCAAGCGTAACTACCCGAACGTTAACATCCAGATTCAGGCTGCGGGTTCTTCTACTGCACCTCCAGCGCTGACTGAAGGTACCTCTAACCTGGGTCCTATGTCTCGTAAGATGAAGGACAAAGAGATCGCAGCGTTTGAGAAGAAATTCGGTTACAAGCCAACTCCAGTTGCTGTAGCGATCGACGCTCTCGCGGTATACGTACATAAAGATAACCCAGTGAAAGGCCTGACAATTCCTCAGGTTGACGCTATCTTCTCCTCCACGCGTAAATGTGGCAACGCAGCAGACATCACCAAATGGGGCGATTCTGGTGTAGAAGGTACTCTGGCGGGCAAGAGTATCCAGATCTTCGGTCGTAACTCCGTATCCGGTACTTACGGTTACTTCAAGAAGAAAGCGCTGTGTAAAGGTGACTTCAAGAACAACGTGAACGAGCAGCCAGGTTCTGCTTCCGTTGTACAGTCCGTTTCCACGTCCCTGAACGGCATCGGCTACTCCGGTATCGGCTACAAAACGTCTTCCGTACGCGCACTGCCACTGGCTAAAAAGCCTGGCCAGAAGTTTGTTGCAGCAACGCCTGAGAACTCTCTGAACGGTTCTTACCCGCTGGCACGTTCACTATACGTATACGTGAACAAGAAGCCAGGTCAGCCTATGTCTCCACTGGAGCGTGAGTTCCTGAAGATGGTGATGTCTAAAGTAGGTCAGGAAGTGGTTGTAAAAGACGGCTACATCCCTCTGCCAGCTAAACTGGTAGAAAAACAGATGTCTGCTCTGGGCCTGTAATCCCACAGATCATCTGACGAGATCTTTTGATCTCATGATAAATGGGGGTTCCTTTTGGAACCCCCATTTGCGTTAGTGAACCCCATGTAACACAAGCGTAACAAACTTGTCTTATTGTACGCCCGACGCTAATTTCAGGACCTCTCAGGACCTTTGTGCCATGAGCATTGATAACACATCCCTAGCCACCGAACTCGATTTCGACACGCCAGCGGCCAAACGTCTGCGCAAATTTCGCGCGTTTAAAGACAAGTCGGCTTCTGTTGGTATCGCCTTTGGCGGTATCAGTGTCATCGTCGCAATCCTACTGATCTTCTTCTACCTGCTGTATGAAGTTGCGCCCCTGTTCCACTCTGCCGAAATTAAACAATGGCAGGCGAACGGTCAGGCTGCAGCACCGTATGAAGCCCCAGGTCGCGGAAAGACCCTCTATCTGACCATGGAAGAGCAGGCCGAGATTGGTCTGCGTGTAACGGATCAGGGGGAGATCATTTTCTTCGATACGCGCACCGGTGACATCCTGCAGCAGCAAAATATCCCGGTACCTGCGGGTACGGAGATCACCAGCTTTGCTCTGGCTTCAGACGCCAGCCGCATCTTTGCGGTCGGACTGAGCGATGGCAAAGTCCTGGCGATGAAACACAGCTACAAATCCACTTACCCGGATGGCAAACGTGTTATCACTCCCTTCCTCGAATTCCCGTTCGGCGAAGAACCACTCTCCGTAGCCAACAGTGCTGTAACCGAGCTGGCTCTGAATGGCGACGAAGAAGCATGGCGGATCATTGCCAGTACTGAACAAGGTCTGGCGCTGGCGAACCTGAGCTTTGACGAGAACTTCATCACCGGTGAAGTCGAAACCACGGTCGATACCGAAGCGCTGCCAAAATTGCGTGTACCAGTCAGCAAACTGTTGCTGATGCCGGATCGCCGCTGGTTACTGATCGCAGGTAACGACAACAAACTGGCGGTCATGGATCTCGCCGCAGATGGTTCAGAAACCACTCAGATTCTGGATGCCTCTACCGGCAACATCACCGGTTTTAGCTTACTGCTGGGTGGTAACTCTCTGATGGTGGCCGACGATAATGGCGGCATCAGCCAGTGGTTCCTGATTCGTGACGACAAAAACATCTGGCGTCTGAAAAAGATTCGCTCATTTGAAGGCGGCACCACCGCAATCAATGGCATGTCGATGGAACACCGTCGTAAAGGCTTTGCCACCATTGATACCAACGGCAGCCTGCGCCTGTATAACTCCACCGCCAACCGCAACGTGCTGACAGAACAAGTAGTAACAGGTACAGCCTCTACTATTGCACTGTCCCCACGCTCCAATGCCTTGCTGGTTGAGCAGGACAATAAACTGTCATTCTGGCTGATCGACAACGAACACCCGGAAGTGTCCTGGGATGCGTTGTGGGGTGAGGTTTGGTACGAAGGTTATCAAGAACCGGATTACACTTGGCAGTCCTCCGCATCCACCAATGACTTTGAGCCTAAGTACAGTCTGATGCCGCTGGCCTTTGGTACGTTGAAAGCAGCGTTCTACGCCATGCTGCTGGCGACACCACTGGCGATCTGTGGTGCGATCTACACCGCATACTTCATGGTTCCGGCACTGCGCCGCAAAGTGAAACCGTTCATCGAACTGATGGAAGCACTGCCAACCGTTATTCTGGGTTTCCTGGCGGGTCTCTGGCTGGCACCGTTTATGGAAACCAACCTGACCGGCATCTTTGTCTGTCTGTTGATGATACCGGCCGCCATACTGATCTTTGCATTTGCCTGGGCGAGTATGCCTAAGCATATCCGCTACCTGATCCCTGAAGGCTGGGATACCGCCATGCTGATCCCGGTGATCATTCTGGCAACCTTCTTTGGACTCTGGATCGCCGACGGTGTTGAGCAGGTATTGTTCGCCGGAGATATGCGCGAGTGGATCACAACAGAGCTGGGTATCAACTACGACCAGCGTAACGCGTTGGTTGTTGGTATCGCGATGGGCTTTGCGGTTATCCCAACCATCTTCTCTATCACCGAGGACGCGATCTTCGCGGTGCCTAAGCATCTGAGTTACGGCTCTCTGGCACTGGGTGCGACCCCATGGCAGACACTGGTGCGCGTGGTGATGCCAACCGCCAGCCCGGGTATTTTCTCTGCGGTGATGATCGGTATGGGTCGTGCGGTGGGCGAAACCATGATCGTACTGATGGCCACCGGTAACACCCCCATCATGGACATCAACATCTTTGAAGGTATGCGTACACTGGCAGCAAACATCGCAGTGGAGATGCCGGAATCCGAGGTGGGCAGTACCCATTTCCGTATTCTGTTCCTGGCGGCCTTTGTGCTCTTCCTGTTCACCTTCATGGTGAATACGTTGGCCGAGACCATTCGTCAGCACCTTCGCAAGAAGTATGGCTCTCTGTAATCCGGCTTGATTGAGGAATATAACCGATGCGAGTTTCATTAAAAGAATGGACTAAATCCGGCGAGCCGTGGGTTTGGTTGAACGCCGGTGCCGTTGCGATCTGTCTGATCATGGTGGTTGGCCTGCTATCCCTGATTGCGGTACGTGGTTTGGGTCACTTCTGGCCTGCCAACATCCATCAGGCAGACTACACCGAAAACGGCAACACCCTGCGTATGGCAGGTGAGCTGGTTGAGATTGAAAATGTACCTGCGGCTCAGCTGCGCGAAAGCGGCGTGAACGTGCCAGAAGGCCTCGAGTTTATGCAGCGAGACCTGATGAAGATTGGTAACCGTGATGTTGGCGGTTCTGACTTTATCTGGGTACTGGACGACTTCATGCTGAACCGCACCACACCTGAGATGATGTTTGCGGCGGAACGTCGTGAGTGGGGTAACTTCTACGGTTACCTGCGCAGCCTGAAAGAGAACGGCCAGGTTGTTGCCAGCCACGATGGCTACGAGAAAAACGCGGAATACATGAATGTCTGGAACAAATTCCAGGCAAGTATCGACCGCGCACTGGATCTGCACCATCAGATCGAAGAGATCGAAAAAGACGACATCGGGGCGATCAACTACGAGCTTGAGCGCCTGCGTCTGAAGGAACGTTCACTGCAGCTGAAAGAGGTGACGGATCAGTCCCGCTATGCCGAGATCGATCAGCGCCGCAAAGAGCTGGATGCAGAATACCAGAGCCTGCAGCAAGTCCTGCTGGATCTGTACACACAGATCAACCGCGATACATTCACCGCAGAAGCGGCCGGTGGTCAGGTACTTGAAATCGATGTCGCTAAAGTTGTGCGGGCCTTCCTGCCGAACAACATGAGCATCACCGATAAGGTCCTGCATTACTTCGCCAAGATCTGGGAATTTATGTCCGCCGATCCACGTGAAGCGAATACCGAAGGCGGTATCTTCCCGGCAATTTTTGGTACCGTGATGATGGTTATCCTGATGGCCGTGATGGTAACCCCGTTTGGTGTCATCGCTGCTGTTTATCTGCGTGAATATGCGAAACAGGGTTTTGTGACCCGTCTGATTCGCATCGCGGTGAACAACCTGGCTGGTGTACCATCCATCGTATACGGTGTATTTGGTCTGGGTTTCTTCGTTTACTTCCTGGGTGGTCATATTGATGATGCCTTCTTCCCGGAAGCCAAACCGGCACCGACCTTTGGTACACCGGGTCTGATGTGGGCCTCTCTGACACTGGCACTGCTGACCGTACCGGTTGTTATTGTGGCAACCGAAGAAGGCCTCTCCCGTATCCCTCGTGCGGTACGTGAAGGCTCTCTGGCACTGGGTGCGACCAAAGCGGAAACACTGTGGAAAGTGGTACTGCCAATGGCCAGCCCGGCGATGATGACCGGTGTCATCCTGGCGATTGCCCGAGCCGCAGGTGAAGTCGCACCGCTGATGCTGGTTGGTGTGGTTAAGCTGGCACCGAGCCTGCCGCTGGATACCAACTACCCGTATCTGCACCTGGATCAGAAATTTATGCATCTGGGCTTCCACATCTATGATGTGGGTTTCCAAAGCCCGAACGTAGAAGCAGCTCGCCCGCTGGTGTATGCCACTGCACTGCTGCTGGTGATCGTTATCGCCCTGCTGAACCTCTCAGCCATTGCGATTCGTAACCACTTACGTGAAAAATACAAAGCACTTGAAATGTAACGCTGGATAGCGGAATTTATTCGAAAGGTTTAAGCCATGACTAGTGAAGCAAAAACCCACGCCATTGATATTTCTGCCATGCAGCGTGACAACCGTGTACTGAATCTGGAAGACGAAACCTGCACTCTGGAAGTGAAGGACCTGCGTCTTGCGTACGGTGACAAAGAAGCCCTGCACGGTATCGACATGAAGATCCCGAAAAACCGTGTAACGGCTTTCATCGGGCCATCCGGTTGCGGTAAATCAACCCTGCTGCGCTGCTTCAACCGTATGAACGATCTGGTTGATAGCTGCAACATCACCGGTCAGATTATGCTGGATGACAGCAACATCTATGACCGCAGTATTGACGTTGCAGAACTGCGCCGCCGTGTGGGTATGGTATTTCAGAAGCCCAACCCGTTTCCGAAATCGATCTATGAAAACGTGGCTTACGGCCTGCGTATTCAGGGCATCAAGAAAAAGCGTGTGATCGACGATACCGTCGAGTGGGCATTGCGCTCTGCCGCGTTGTGGGATGAAGTGAAAGACCGCCTGCACGAAAGTGCTCTGGGTATGTCCGGTGGTCAGCAGCAGCGTCTGGTCATTGCACGTACCATCGCGGTAAAACCTGAAGTTCTGTTGCTGGATGAGCCTGCATCGGCGCTGGATCCAATCTCCACACTGAAAATTGAAGAACTGATCCACGAGCTGAAGAATGATTTCACCATCGTGATCGTAACCCACAACATGCAGCAGGCGGCACGTGTCTCCGACTACACCGCGTTTATGTACATGGGTGACCTGATTGAGTTTGGTGTAACCGATACGCTGTTCACCAATCCAACCAAGAAACAGACCGAAGACTACATTACAGGTCGTTACGGTTAAGACCCAGCTGCTTGCTGAAGCGGGGATGCGCACGTATCCCCATTGGTCTATAACTGTGTAACTGCATGCATGGAGAACACACACGTGAATTTTGAAGACAACTACTCCACCCACATATCACAGCAGTTTAACGACGAGCTGGAACAGATTCGCACCCAGCTTCTGACCATGGGCGGTATTGTAGAGCGCCAGGTTAACGACGCTGTAGAAGCACTGCTAACAGGTGATGCTGACCTAGCAGAAAAATCGCGCCGTACCGATCAGCAAACCAACGATATGGAACTGCTGATCGACGAACAGTGCACCACGATCATTGCCCGCCGCCAGCCTGCGGCTAGCGACTTGCGCCTGATCACAGCGATCTCCAAAGCGGTCTCCGATCTGGAACGCATTGGCGATGAAGCCAGCCGCATCTGTCGCCACGCCATTGATCTGGCCGACGATGGCAACTCCCAGCGCGGTTATCAGGAAGTCCGTCACATCGGCAATCTGGTCCGTGAAATGGTGAAAGATGTACTGACCGCCTTTGCCCGCAGCGATACTGAACTGGCATACCGTGTAGCTAAACAGGACAAAGCTGTGGATCAGGAATACCGCACGGCCATGCGTTCCCTGATCACTTACATGATGGAAGATCCTCGTGCGATCTCCAGCAGCCTGAACGTGATCTGGGTACTGCGCAGCCTGGAACGCATCGGTGACCATGCCTGCAATATGGCTGAGCATCTGGTGTATCTGGTCAGTGGTCAGGATGTCCGTCACGCCTCGTTGAAAGAGATGAAAGAGGCCGCTCAGCAGAGCGAAGGATAAGCCTAAACATTGCAGCGCCCGCCCCCCAGCGTTTACCCGACTAGCCATTCGGGTAAACGCTCGTTTTATTACTGGACTTGCCACCCATCACTTGTGGTAACTTTGCCCTAGTGCTGTGTTAACACTCAGGGAACCAACATGCTGCAATACGTGGTCTACGCCGATCTGAACTGCCCTTTCTGTTATGCCATGCAGGAACAACTGCACGCTATGGACCTGCTAGAACAGGTTGACTGGCGGTTGATCGAACATGCCCCCGATATCAGCGTATTTAATGCGACGCCCGAGAGTCAGGCTGAATTGGCCAGCGAAGTATTTACCGTGCGCAGCCGTGCACCTCAGGTACAAGTCGCACTGCCTCCCCTGCGAAGCGACAGCCGCTTTGCCATTCTGTGTGTTATTGCCGCCCGCGAAATCGACGAAGTTAAAGCGCTCGACCTACTGACCAACCTCTACCGCGCACTCTGGATTGAAGGCAAAGATATCAGCTCTACTGCCGTGATCTACGACTGCATTGTGGAAGCTGGCCTTCCGGGTGAGCTATCGATCGAAGAAAACCATGAACTGTGCCTGCAGAACTGGCAGCAGCAATGGGAACGTGGCAGCTACAACCTGCGTATTCCGGTACTGACCACCGATAGTGATGAACGCACATTGCTCGGACTGCCCAGTCAGGAACATATCAGTGCATTCTTTGGCGGAGAACAGCCGCCGGGGCCGGTTGGCAGCTTTGATCAGTGCCATGGGCGTGATCAGCAAACCATCGCCTTTTACGGACACGACGGCGTACAGTCGATCTGGAACGTCATTGCATCGGTGCGTGAAGACTACAACATCCTGCTACCGGCATCGGTACAAGAACTGCGCGGCATGCTCAATAAGCCCGGAGAAACACCGGATCTGATTCTGCTGAACAGTATCAATCACTGGCAACAGATGCTGGAAGATACGACGGAGATCGTGCATCAGGCATCGGAGAGCCATACCCCTGTCGCACTGGTTGGCGATACCTTGTCTGATGCGGACGAGATCAAAGTGTACGAAACCGGCGCAGCCGATTATCTGGTCAAAGACCGGGCCAGCGGTATTCTCAAAGCCCGTATCCGTACTTTGCTGCTGCTTAAACGCAGCCATGACCTGCTGGAACGGGCCGCCCGCATTGATGGCCTGACCCAGATCTACAACCGCCGCGAGTTTGAGCGTAGCCTGGAAGTTGAGTGGCTGCGCGGCCAACGTTCGAAGCAGCCTCTGAGCCTGATCATGCTGGATGTGGACCACTTTAAAGACTACAACGATCATTACGGTCACCTCACCGGCGACGGCTGCCTGCAGCATGTCGCGACCGCTATTACCGAGAGCGTGAAACGTGCGCAGGATATGGTCTGCCGCTTTGGCGGTGAAGAGTTTGTTGTGCTGCTGCCGGAAACCGATCAGCAAGGCGCAGAAGTGCTGGCGGAGAAAATCCGTAAAACCGTGGAAGATCTGGCGATTGCCCACACCAAGTCATCCGCAGCCGAATGTGTCACCATCAGCTTGGGAATTGCCAGCCTGAATCCCGCTGACAACAGCAGTCCGCGGGATCTGATTCAGATTGCAGATGATGCCCTGTACAAAGCGAAGAATAACGGTCGTAACTGCGTCGCCAGTTAGTCCAGATGTAAAATCAGCAATAGAACGGGGTTAGTCGCGGATGTAATCCGCATACGGCGGATAACGCTCGATTAACCCTTCCCGTCCCAACTTCTGCATCAACGACATATTGCGCTCCGGAATGTCATCCGGATCACCATAATTCATCAATACCCGCGTCATCATGCCTTCGCGAATCAGGTGGAAACAGGGAAATGGGGAGCGATTGGTCCAGTTGGTAATATCGTTCGCGGAGACCCCGGCAAACTGATAGTGGGGATGGAAACTCGCCAGCTGAAAGACACCGCCCAGCCCTGAGCGGTCCAATAAGCCCTGCAATATATCCAGCATATCCAAGTACTGCTCGAAATCCGGTAACGCATTCGGCGTCACCAGCAAAGTCGTTGCCAGCTCATCCTCTTCACTCGCCTGAATACGGTCCAGTTCAGCGAGAAATGCCTGAATCACCGCCTCATCTTTATCACCTTGTTCAACGGCATAGTGAATCGTTGCTTGCTTCACCACAGGCGCAGCAAATGGACAGAGATTAAGGCCCACCACCATCGACTCGACCCACTGACGGGTAAGTGCTTCGGCATTTTCAGGACAATACTTGAGTGAGTGTCTGGTATTCATAGCGGCGATGCTACCTGATGGTCCCCAACAGGCAAAGGCCAGATCGCCAGAGAGTTGACGTACAGCAGACTTTTGCGCCCTGCCGGTGATAACATACGCGCAGATTTTGAAGGAAATATTGCTGTGCCTATAGCCCGAGCTCTGACTCAACCTAACTTTGATACCCGCTGGAGCTCCCTGCGTCGCCCCAGTATGACACAGGCGCCACAGGCATGGCGTAGCTGGCTGACCGACTCAGGATCACTGACAAAGCGCCTGATTGAGCTGAGCAAGGGCGACTTCCGGGTTGAGGTTGTCAGTCAGGGTTGGCAACGACCCACGCGGTCTGAAGCAAAAGCCTTACGGATGAACAGCCGCGAAAACGCACTGATCCGCGAAGTTCAATTGATCGGCCAGGGACAGCCGTGGGTTTATGCACGTACCATTGTGCCTGCTACCACCCTGACCGGACGTCAGCGGACGTTAAAGTTACTGGGCAACCGTTCACTGGGGTCAATGCTGTTTACCGATCCCACGATGCGCCGGGGTCCACTGCAAATCAGCCGCTTACGTTTGCAAGATAAAAGGACCGATGTTTGGGCCCGTCGCTCACTATTCTATCTATCCGATAAACCGTTGCTGGTCTGCGAGGTTTTTCTGCCCGCCCTGCAACAGGTAAAATAGGCTCACCAACCACAAGAAGCAGCCCATATGCAGTCACAGGCACAGCAACCCTTCAGCTTAAAAGAGAAGTTATCCGCTTACGTTCAACTGATGCGGATGGACAAACCCATCGGTACCTACCTGGTATTGTGGCCAGCGCTGTGGGCACTGTGGATTGCCGCTGAAGGCATCCCTGACCTGAAGCTACTGTTTATCTTCACACTGGGTGCTTTTCTGACCCGTTCAGCGGGCTGTGCTATCAATGACTTTGCCGACCGCAAAGTCGATGGTCATGTTAAACGCACCGCTCAACGCCCCATTCCGAGTGGCCGGGTGACGCCGAAAGAGGCTGTTATGCTGTTCAGCGGCATGATGTTGCTGGCGTTTATATTGGTGCTATTTACCAACTGGCAGACGGTGTTGCTCTCCTTCGGTGCTGTCGCGCTGACCGCGGTTTACCCGTTTATGAAACGTTACACCCATCTCCCTCAGGTAGTCCTGGGTGCAGCGTTTGCCTGGGCCGTGCCGATGGCCTTCAGTGCCGTCACAGGCACTGTGCCTTGGTATGCATGGTTGATCTATGCCGCCACACTGCTTTGGACCGTGGCGTACGATACGCTCTATGCGATGGTAGATCGCGATGATGACCTGAAGATCGGTGTGAAATCGACCGCTATTCTATTTGGGGATGCGGATAAACTGATCGTCGCCATCCTGCAAATGATCACGTTGGCTCTGCTCATCGGGCTGGGTCTGCATCTGCAGCTATCCGTCTGGTTTTTCGCAGGACTGACAGGGGCCGCTGCCCTCTTTATCCGACAGCAATATCAGGTTCGCCACCGCGAACGCGATCCCTGCTTCCAGGCCTTTCTCAATAATCACTACGTCGGTTTGATTATCTTTGCGGGTATTTTTGCGCACTATCTGAGTGCGTAAAGCCACTGATCAGGCTAGATTTTTACTTTATATGCCTCTACGCGATGGAAATACGATCAACGTCATATTAGTGTAACAATATTGTCTTGTAATGATGCGGTCTTTAAACAACCCTGAATGAGGCAGACGTCATGTCTTCTACGAAAAAGGTGCTGATCGTTGACGACGAAGCGCCAATTCGCGAAATGATCGCAGTCGCACTGGAAATGGCCGGTTACGAATGTCTTGAAGCGGAAAACGCTAACCAGGCACACGCACTGATCGTAGATAACAAACCGGATATGGTCCTGCTGGACTGGATGATGCCCGGTACCAGTGGTGTCGACTTCGCCCGCCGCTTACGCAAAGATGAGATGACCGCCGATATGCCGATCATCATGCTGACGGCAAAAGGTGAGGAAGAGAATAAAATCAAAGGACTGGAATCCGGAGCGGATGATTTTATTACGAAACCCTTCTCCCCCCGTGAGCTGGTTGCACGCCTGAAAGCCGTATTGCGCCGCACGACACCTAAAGGTGTAGAAGAACCGGTTTCTGTGGATGGCTTGACGCTGGACCCAGTCTCGCATCGTGTCAGCGCAGAGGGAAATCCCATTGATCTGGGTCCGACCGAATTCCGCCTGTTGCAGTTCTTTATGACCCATCAGGACCGCGCTTATTCCCGCAGCCAGTTGCTGGACATGGTCTGGGGTGGCAACGTCTACGTTGAAGAACGTACCGTCGATGTACACATCCGTCGCCTGCGTAAAGCACTGGGCGAGCGTCATGATTACCTGGTACAGACCGTTCGTGGTACCGGCTACCGCTTCTCGATCAACGTGGCCTGAGGTTAAGCATGCAGCGTAACCACCACTCAATGCTCAGTAATCTGTTCCTGTTCTCAGGTTTGGGGTTGCTTGTGGGGTTCGTATTCGGTTATCCCCCTGAGTTTCTTGCCGCCGGGCTCTTTATCTGGGCTCTGTTGCAGGTCAAACAATTTGGTCGCCTAACCGAATGGTTACATCGCGATAAATCCAGCGAAGAGCCCCCTGAGTACACTGGGCATTGGGGCGAGCTGTTTGATGAACTATCCCGCCAGCAAAAACGCACCGCCGCGCGCGAAGTGTTCCTGCGCAGTGTGATCAACCGCTTTCAACAATCCTCCGCCGCGCTGAATGATGGCATTGTGATCATCAACGCACAGGATAACCTGGAGTGGTGGAACCGATCTGCTGAACGTTTACTCGGCTTCAAAGCAGCCGCGGATCGCGGTAAACCGGTCATGAACCTGCTGCGTGATCCTCGTTTTATCCGCTACTACAAGCGCGATAGCTATGAGGACCCGCTCCAGCTGCCATCGCCGATCAACCACAATCGGGAATTGCAGTACCAGATCACCCGCTTCGGCGCGGGAGATCGCCTGCTCGTTGCCCGCGACATCACGCAGATGCTGCGCCTTGAACAAACCCGTCAGGATTTCGTCGCCAACGCCTCTCACGAGCTGCGTACGCCATTGACAGTCATTCTGGGGTATCTGGAAACCTTCCTTGATCATGACCTGCCACGCCCACTGCAACGCGGTATGAACCAGATGCAACAACAAGCCCGTCGGATGCAGAGTCTGGTATCCGATCTTTTGCTGTTGTCTCGTCTGGAGGCCAGTCGACAAGTCTCGGACGAACACCCGGTACAAGTCCAAAGCCTGATCCAGAATATCTATGAAGCGGCCACCGAACTGTCTCGCGACAAAGGCCATACCTTTGAGCTGGAACTTGATCAGCAACATGACCTGCTGGGTCAGGAGATCGAGCTCCACAGTGCGTTCTCTAATCTGGTCTACAACGCAGCACGATATACGCCGCAGGACGGACATATTACGATCCGTTGGTGGGTTGATAAGGACGGCGGCCATTTCTCCGTCACTGATGATGGTATCGGTATCGATGCCATGCATATCGCCCGGCTGACCGAGCGTTTCTATCGCGTTGATGAAAGCCGCTCGTCCGAAAGTGGCGGCACAGGTCTGGGGCTGGCCATCGTCAAACATGTGTTGTCACGACACGGTGGCAACCTGACCATTCGCAGTAAAAAAGGCGAAGGCAGCACCTTCACCTGTCACTTCCCGCTGGAGTATCTGATACGGGTATCCGTCAGCGACAATGATGACGATTTGGAGGATGTGGGCTGAACCCACAGATCGGATACGAAAAAGGCGTATTCCAGTCATGGAATACGCCTTTTTATTGCCAACCTAGTCAACGCTTAATGATCAAGCTTCGGCTGCTCAGGACGCGTTTCATTTCCATAGTGCCCCTCAACATGCTCTTCTACCCAGTAGCAGGTCGCACCAATGACGGCTGCGGGCATCAGGATCAGGTTAACGACCGGTATCATCATCCCTAGCTGTACCAAACCACCAAAACCCACCGATGTCATACGCTTAGCCTTCAGCAGCAGTTTCATCTGCTTAAAGCTGACTTTGTTGTTATCCATCGGATAATCGCAATACTGAATCGCCATCATCCAGGCCCCGAACAGGAACCATAATACAGGCGCGATAATATTCAGCACTGGTATAAAAGAAAGCACCAGCAACGCGAGGAAACGCGGCAGATAATACGCCAGCTTAGAGAGTTCGCGGCCGACGGCGCGTGGAATCAGTGCCAATACAGCCTGCCAACCTTCATCGGTGACGACTTCCCCTCTCAGGCTTTTCTCCACTTTCTCAGAGAGGAAACCGTTAAAAGGTGCTGCAATTAGATTCGCCACCAGCGTGAAGCTGTAATAAACCACCAGCAACACCAGCAGTGCAAACAGCGGCCACAGCAGCCAGCTCAGGAACGATGCCCACTCTGGCAGGAACCCCAGCCAGTAATCAACCCAGACGTCAAACTGCGACATCAGGAGCCAGATCGCACCCACAAACAGCAGGATATTGACCATTAATGGCACCAGGACAAAGGGACGGATCGCCGGATCCGGCAGCATCTTCAGTCCCTGAATCAGATATCCGGCACCTCGAACGGGATTACCTTTCATGTGTTTTTAACCCATAAAGAATGCGATTAGACGCATCGCTACTGCTACGACCATCATGCTCAGCCCGGCACGGTTCACCTTAAACTCAACTTCATTAAAGTTAGCCGTTGGCTGCCAGAACATGACAACCGACTTAAAATCTTTGGTCCGTCCTGCATAAAGCCCCAGCGATACCAGAAAAACAACCAGCCCGCCCCAGAACAGAAATTCTTCAATCATAGCCAGATACATCATACTCGCCTTACTTTCTGCTAAGTTTCTAAAGGCATTAAGCCTAACAAAAATTAGACAATACGGCTGCAATCCCTAGGTCCAAAGACAACTTGTTTGCAGGTTAAGTCAGCATCCGTCAATGGAGAACCCCATGAAAGCGATACAGATCCATGAGTTTGGCGACACAAACAACCTGAGGCTGGAGGACGTTCCCACCCCCTCTCTGCACGCAGGTGAAGTCCTGATTAGAAATCAGGCCTGCGGGGTTAATCCGATCGACTGGAAAACCTGTAGCGGTGGC
>NZ_JBFGYC010000007.1:0-27490 GCF_041587635.1 Pontibacterium sp.
GCATTTTTGAACGGTTTCTTTTCGGTAAGTTGTTGAGTTTGTTAGGGGCTAGGCCGCTGCTCAATGAGCAGATCCAGAACATAGAGTGATGTTGTAGGGAGGTATATTATTCTTCCCTAAATAACTCACTCAAAGAAATCCCACCTGATATGCAGGTGGGTTTTGGCTATAAGTACGCGTGATATTGCCTCTATTAATCCAGCCTTTCACTCCATGCGAAGTGAAAGGGGATCGCAGGACAACGTTATGGTTTGATGGCTGTCACGACAACATTGCCTCCTTTGCCAGACATGCCAAAACTGGCGATGTAAAAACGCCCTTCAGCATCCCAGGCATTATGCCCACAGTGCAGCTCCCGGCCTTCTCCCACAGCCTCAGGTGCCAGCTGAGACAGTGGGGCGATCACTTCCGAGCGGCCTGCTGTGATATCAAAACGGTGTAAAAGGATATCGGGTGCACCAAGGTAGCGTTCATTCACCATGTAGATACTTTTCTCATCCGCAGAGAGCTGAAAGGTGCGCGTTGCCAGCCGCTGTTTTTCGTGAGGTGCCGGAAAACGGACCTGACCGAGGTATGTCCATTGCTCGGTGTTGTCCGTCTCGCGCCATCGATAGATACGTCCATTGTTATCCGACATATAACAGCGCTTCCCTGAAGGTTCACATTGGCCGACTTTCGGGATGCGACCAATCGGGGCGGATTTCAGGCCACCCTTAACCTGTTGTTTTTGCTTACCCTTCTTACGAGGGGGCGGCCCCTGCAACTTCCAATCATCCATGGTGCCGAATGTATTGCTGTCCGGATCAAAGTAATGAATACGCTTGAACCAACCACCGCGCCCCTCCATCGCAAAGTAGACGCGACCTCGACTGTTCACCCACATGAAACTGTCTGAAGGCAGATAGTTTTTCGTTAACTCCGGAGGGCGACCCAGGTCATAGGTTGTTTGAGTGTGCGGGTCAAAACGCACCAAGTGTCCCTTAGGTACCGCAGCACCGTAGAGACGATGATGCCTAGGATCTGCGATCAGATATTCCAGTTGAAACGGAGACGCTGTTCCATCAGGAGTATTTGCAGACAGGTCGGTGAATTGCCCGGTTGAGGGCCGATAGCGGTACCAATGGAAGCCGCGCTTCTTGGTGTAACCCTTGTTGTAATACGAGTAATTCAGCCCACCCAGATAGATATCACCGTCCAGATAGGTTGGCCGCACATGGAACTTCTCCAGTGTTTCTCCGGCTGCCCAGTTATTGGCCTGCATAGAAGCCTGTTGCGCATCGCCCACATAGCGAAATGCTTGATCACCGGCTCTCTTTTCGAAGAGTGCGGAATTGGTTTTGTGATCTGATGCAGCGATATAGATCGAGCCATCCGGGGTATTGCCCAAGGCGTACCAGCACTGGAGAGGATCGAGCCCTCCCGGTGTCGACGGTAATCGAAAGGACTCCGCCGTAGGGGCCGATAGTACGTGGGGTGTTATGGATAGAGTGATCGCTGCCAAGGTGATGCTCAGAATGTGTGTAAGCATTTTCGGATGGAACACCAGCCACCTCCATTGAGTGATGAGTGTACTGACTGCTCTCGATAGAGAGGGGTGTTGAGGCCCTGTTAATACGCGTGAATATTTCATGGTTGCTGCACCCTCAAAGATGAACGTTGCACACAGGCGGTTCCGTTGGCACTCACCGCATGCGTGATTAACCAGTAATCGCCGGGTTGATCGGGGACATTTACCCGCATATTTGGTTTTGCAGATATCTGATCGGGGGTAAGCAGTGTGCTGGCCTGTCTCGCGCGCGCGCGTAATTCGACGGGCCAGAAGTGGCTACCATAAAGTGCATGACTTAATGCTTGTTCAGAAATCTGTAATGGCAGGGACTCTCCCGGTGCCACCTGAATGCGTGACGATGGTGCTGTCTTGCAGATCGGTGCGTTATTCCAATTGCCAGTTTGGTAACGCTGTGCGATCGCAACGTATGCCGCACGAGGATTATCGCCGTAAGAGAGGTTCCACCAATGAAGGTCATCTGGTTTAGGGTCACCCAAGCGGAACACGAACGCGCCCAGGGTCTGTTTATCCAGCGCGCCTAGCTGGTCGAGACGCCGTAAGTAACGCTTGGCCTTGGCCTGATCTGTTGGGATGACGGGATACCCCAGTTCATCTAAACGCATGTCTTCAGGCCGTCTTGGTCCGAACTCTGTAAAGAGCAGGGGTCGTGATTCGCCTGATAGCTGTTTGCGGCGTTGCAGCTTGCGTGGATCGCTGTAGAGGTTGATACCAATGATATCGAGGTTCTTGGCAGATTGGTTCAACATCTGCAGATCGACCGATTCCGTTGCGGCGTAGCTCACAAGGTGATCGGGGTCGCGTAATTTGATCTCTTTGACCAGACTTTCGAGGAAGGTCAGAAAACCTGTACGTTCGCTCGGACTATCAGCGGCGTGCAGCACTTCGTTGCCCACCACCCATAACAGCACGGCAGGATGCTTTCGCAACTGGTCCACTCGCTGCAGAATTGTAGAGCGTAAACGTATGAGTTCTTCCGAATTAGGGGTCTGATAGAGCGAACCTGCTTTCGGATGCGGTAGCCAGATCCCGACGGCCACTTGTAACCCAAGTTCTGCGGCTCGGTCTAGATAGTCAGTGTCCGTATGGGTCAATCCCCAGGTTCTCACTGTATTGGCACCAAGTTGTTTAGCTAGATGCAGGTAGTCCACACCATTTGCGCCTTTGGCTTTGGCACAGCCGACCCCTTGAATCTGATAGGGCTGATTATTGACGATCAGTTGCCAGCGCTGCGGGGCATCGGTTTCTCCGTTGAGTGCTTCCAAACGGGATGGCAAGCCGTAGGCGGACTGAATCGTCATGGTCACTCCCAGTGACGATAATATCAGTGTGTTTTTTAGCGTGTTCATTTACCCAATCCTCCCGGGCTCTGTGTGGTACGTGTGATCCAGCCCTGTTTGTTCATCGTGACGATGGCCAGAAGGTGAACGAACCACAGCATGAGCAGATAAAAAGGCAGTGCCAGCAGCAGCCACCAGTGCTTACCGGGGCGAGAGCGACGGATCGCCCCAAAGGCGGGCAATCCACGTATCATCCGCGTGAGTAAAAAGCCAAACATCAGAACCCCGACTCTCGCGGCTATCTCGGCATATTCGTTGCCGAACCAGAAAAAATGACCGCTTGAAATACTGAGTCCCAGCAGCGTAAAAGCCAGCCCGACCATAAAGGTATTTACCCAGGAACTTAGCATATGCCAGGTTGCCAGCGGGTAGCGTCTCCAGACCCAGAGGCGGTCCCAGAACAAGGCCCGAAGCGTGCGCCGTCCCGTGTTTCTATACCAGCGCGTTCGCTGCAGCAGCAGCGCACTCATACTACTGGGTGAGATCGTTTCGACTACCGAGGTGGATTGATAGAACGTCAGCCATCCCGCTTCTAGCAGCAGACTGGTCATACGACCGTCATCCCCTGACACACAACGTTTTCCCAAAAATATTTCGTGGGTCAGATGCTCCAGGAGCGGAAAGACCGCTGCGCGACGGTAGGCCACAGTGCGCCCTGACAATACCGTCACCTGCGATGCGGCACTCAGTGCTGGATACGTGAATCCGTACTTCACCTTCTCGCAGACAAAATCAAGAAAGGTCCAGAGGCTGCGCTTGGGATCATGCACCTCCTGGTCACCAATCACGCCGCCGATTCGGGAATCTGCAAATGGCTTGATTAATTCATCGAGACTGTCGGGGCGTATGAGGACATCGGATTCAATAGATACCACCACATTACACCGACTTTGCTCGATGCCGTGGCGCAGAGAAAAACGTTTGCCCGGAGTGTCGCCCACCGTAGTGATCATCCGCTCATCGGAGGCGAAATTCTGGTTCAGCCAGTCGGGTAGGTCCGGTTCGCGCTGGTCACAAACCACAATAACCTCCGCGACGCGCGAGACGGGTTGGGCAAGGACGCGTGAGACGGCTTGAAACAGGATCGTACGATCTTCGTTGTAAACCGGCATCACGACAGAGATCGACTCATCGAAATGGGTTCGTTTGGGTCGGTAGCGGCCACATAATATGAGCTTAAATGTCCACTGGCACCAAAAGTAGGCGATGACTAACAGATAAAGGCTTAACGCCGGATCATTGATCAGTTCACGTATTGCAGAAATCATAGATAACTCCGTAGTTAGGTGGAGGGGTGGAATAGAAAACCGGCAGACGAGAGCTGCCGGACTGCATGTGCAGTCACCACCATAGAAAGGGAAAGGCGGGCAGAACACGAGGGGGAAATGGGTATTTCAGGAATTGCACTGTGAGGTGCTGAGATCTTTAACGTAGCGGTCGCTGAGAGATGAATTTTCCGCAGGAATAACGTAGATATGCTTATAAACGTGTAGGAATCACTGAAACAGTATGATGAGTGGATGGGGAGAGAAATTACGGCAAAGCCGCGTCATCTTTGTATAATGGTCTCTTTGAACCCTGCGGCATTGTTAGCCCCGCGAACAACTGAGTAACGATATGAGCGATAAAGGCACTCTGTATGTAGTCTCGGCCCCCTCCGGTGCCGGTAAAACCAGTTTGGTTAAAGCGCTGCTGGAGCGCGATAGCCGTGTACTGGTCTCTGTCTCACACACCACCCGTGATATGCGTCCGGGGGAAGTGGATGGTAAGGACTATAACTTTGTCGATATGGATCACTTCAATCAGATGATTGGCGAAGGGGCGTTCCTTGAGCATGCGGATGTGTTTACCAACAAATACGGCACTTCGCAGGTTTGGGTGGAAGAACAGCTGGCTCAGGGCATGGATGTGATTCTGGAAATCGACTGGCAGGGCGCGCAGCAAGTACGCCGACTGATGCCCGAGTGTCTTTCCGTATTTATCCTTCCACCATCGCAGGAAGAACTGCGTCGCCGCCTGACGGGGCGTGGTACCGACAGTCAGGATGTGATTGATCACCGGATGTCTCAGGCTGTGAGTGAAATGAGTCATTACGGTGAATATGACTACATGATCATCAATGATGACTTTGATACCGCCCTGAATGAACTGGTGGCGGTGTTTCTTAGTCGTCGCTTGGGACAGAATCGCCAGTCCCAGAAACATCAGGAATTGCTACAAGGACTCTTGTCAGCTTAACTATTGACCAGTAGAATGCCCGGTCTTTCGAAAAACCCCTAAACTAGAGGCTGAACATGGCTCGCGTAACCGTTGAAGATTGCCTGGATAACGTTGATAACCGCTTTGAACTGGTGATGGTCGCTTCTAAGCGTGCGCGTCAGCTGGCTACCGGTGGTAAAGAAGCAAAAGTTGAGTGGGAAAACGACAAGCCAACCGTTGTTGCTCTGCGTGAAATTGCAGAAGGCCACATAGATAAAACTGTTCTGGATGAAGTTGAAGAAGACTAACTCTTCCCCAACTCTGTTTTATACGGCATCATTCCAACTATCGGACAAATAAGTGCTTTTTTGCACTGACGGTATTCTGGAGGGGTGATGCCGACCATCGACGCACTTTCTGAACGCTTAACTGAATATCTGGATCCGCAACAGATCCAGCAGGTGCGTCGTGCTTATTTCTATGCCGAACAGGCTCACGAAGGTCAACGCCGTAAAAGCGGTGAAGCCTACGTAACTCATCCGCTGGCAGCGGCCAGTATTCTCTCGACCATGCATATGGATCATCAAAGCCTGATGGCTGCGATGTTGCATGATGTGATCGAAGACACCGAAGTGTCCTATGACGGCGTGTGCTCCCAGTTTGGTGAGTCAGTCGCTGATATTGTGGACGGTGTATCCAAACTGACCCATCTGGAATTTGAGACCAAAGCGGAAGCGCAGGCGAGCAATTTCCAGAAGATGGTGTTGGCCATGGCCGAAGATATTCGCGTCATTCTGGTCAAGCTGGCTGACCGTCTGCATAACATGCGGACGTTGGGCGCGATGCGCCCGGATAAGCAGCGTCGTATCGCCAAAGAAACCTTAGATATTTATGCACCGATTGCCGGTCGCTTGGGTATGCGTGATGTGCAGATCGAGTTGGAAGATCTGGCCTTTCAGGCGCACTACCCGATGCGTGCGAAGTATATCCGCCGCGCGGTAGTTCAGGCGCGTGGTCAGCGTAAAGATGTGATCAGCTCCATTCAGGACACTATCAATCAGCGTCTGCGTCAGGAAGGTCTCAATGGCACAGTGACGGGGCGTGAAAAGCATCTCTACAGTATCTACAACAAAATGAAATCCCAGAACAAATCGTTTGCGGAGATCATGGATGTATTTGCCTTCCGGGTCGTGACCGACAATGTGGATGATTGTTACCGTGTTCTGGGTGCCGTTCACAACCTCTATAAGCCCGTTCTGAACCGTTTCAAAGATTACATCGCGATCCCGAAATCCAACGGCTACCAATCACTGCATACCGATCTGTTTGGGGCACGTGATATCACCATTGAGGTGCAGATCCGCACCAAAGAGATGGATGCGGTGGCTAGTCAGGGGGTGGCGGAGCACAGTCACTATAAAACCTATGGCGATTCCGACAGTGCAGTGGGCTCATATAAGCGCGCCCGCAAGTGGGTACAGGGCCTGCTGGAGATGCAGCAGCGTGCCGGTAACTCGATGGAGTTTATCGAAAGCGTTAAAGAAGACCTGTTTCCGGATGAAGTCTATGTCTTCACGCCTCAGGGACGGATTCTGGAGTTACCTGCCGGATCGACGCCGGTTGATTTTGCCTATGCTGTGCATACCGATATAGGTAACTCCTGCGTATCCTGCCGGGTGGACCGCCGTTTAGCACCCCTGTCTCAGGCGCTGGAAAATGGCCAGACGGTTGAAATCATCACAACGCCGAGTGCGCAGCCGAATATGGCATGGCTCAACTTTGTGATGACCGGCAAGGCACGTACGGCGATTCGTCACTTCCTTAAAAATCAGCAGCGCCACGAATCGATTGATCTGGGACGTCGTCTGTTGAATCAGTTCCTGAGTAAATACGGTGCGAACGTGAAAGACGTGGATAACCGTAAACTGCAGGAGCTGTTGGACGAAGCGGAATTTAAGTCCCTCGATGATCTGCTGGAAGATATCGGTATGGGCAATCGTCAGGCGTATGTGGTGGCCCGTCGTGTGCGTCCTGAGGCGGAAGAGGGTGCGGAAGAGCAGCGTGAAAGCCCGCTGGCGATTAAAGGTACCGAAGGCATGGTGTTGCAGTATGCGAAGTGCTGCCGTCCGATTCCGGGTGATGAGATCATTGGTCACATCAGTGCGGGTAAAGGGTTGGTCATCCATCGTACCGCCTGCCGTAATATTGGTTATCTGCGTGATGATCCGGATAAATGTATTTATCTGGAATGGTATGACGAACTGAAAGATGAGTTCGTTGCGGACCTGTCCTGTGAAGTGGAATCACACCGCGGCATCATCGCTGAACTGGCCACTATGGCGACCTCAATGGGCGCTGACCTGTTACAGATCGATATCGATGATCATGAAGGTAAGCTGGCGAAAGTGAATATGGAGCTGCAGGTTAGTGACCGTATCCATCTGGCGCGGGTGATGAAAAAGATCCGTGCGCTGAAGACCGTCAATCGGATCGTGCGCAAGTAACGGGCATTACTCACGCGCGACGATCTTTGTCAGGTTTTATGTTGCTCAGGGCTGGATGACTACTGGCCCTGAGCACTCCCCTCACGGCGGTTATCAACGGCGCTGTGCCAGATACCGTTTTCATCTTTGTGCATACCATGTAAGCCGCTATTCAGATCTCGCACTTTAACGGTATGTCCGCGTGCCTCGAGCGCCTCCGCTAACTTCGTCGCGTCGGTATTTTCCTCCAGTTCGGTCAGGCTGTTGCGGTTGCTGACGTGGGGCAGGTTGACGACCTGCTGCAGGGGTAGTTTGTGGTTCAGGCTGACTAATAAGCTTTGTGCCACATAGTTGATGATTCGGCTGCCACCGGGAGAGCCAATCGCGGCGATCAGCTGGTCGTTCTGGTCAAACACCATAAACGGTGACATTGAGCTGCGCGGACGTTTACCCGCTTCTACCCGATTGGCGATCAGTTCACCGTCCTTTTCAGCGACAAACGAGAAGTCCGTGAGCTGATTATTCAGCAGGAAACCTCCGGCCATTAACGTTGAGCCGAATGCCATCTCGATACTGCTGGTGACGGAGATCGCATTTCCCCACTGATCGACCGCGACAAAATGGCTGGTCGATGGCAGTTCGGGGGATTGGTCATCACGGCGGTTGATTGCTGGCTCAGGTGTTCCTGCATGGGCGGTGCCTGCGTCCTTGTCCAGACTCAGGAGCTGACGGCGTTGCGCCAGATAGTTTTCATCCAGCAAACCATCGACAGGGACTTCGACAAAGTCCGTGTCAGCCAGATAACGGGCGCGGTCGGCGTATGCCAGACGGGAAGCCTGAGTGAACAGATGGTTAAACTCGACGCCCTTCGGGTCAAGCTCTGCCAGCGGCTGTTGTTCCAGCAGTTTCAAAATCTGTAACACCGTTACGCCACCGGATGTGGGTGGTGGGAATCCACACACTTTATACGTCAGGTAAGGCCGACACAGCGGATCGCGTGCCTGTGCGCGATAGTCTTCGAGGTCATCCAGACTCAGATGGCCGGGATTATCCGTTGCCTGCTGTACTGAGTCGATGATCTTACGCGCCAATGGACCGCCGTAGAAGTAGCCGGCTCCACTGCGGGCGATACCTGCCAGTGAGTTGGCTAAGGCCGGGTTTTTCAGCACCGTTCCCACTGGGAGCGGCTCACCTGCATCCGTGTAGAAATACCCGCGTGCGGCAGGGTAGCGATTCAGCCCCGGGTTAATATCCGACTTGATCAGTTCATGCAGTCGGGGGCCCACCTTAAAGCCTTTCCTGGCTTGTTTGATCGCGTCGACATACAGAATATGCCACGGGGTTTTACCGTGTGCCACGTGTGCCGTTTCCAACATTTTAAGTACACCGGGCGTGCCAACCGATCGGCCGCCCACTAAGGCGTGATACCAGTTCATCGGTTGGCCATCCGGTTTGATAAATAGATTCTCGTCGGCGGTAGCGGGGGCGGTTTCTCGGCCGTCATAGGCATAGAGCTGTTTGTTTTCGTTATCCCAGTACAGCATAAACGCGCCGCCACCAATGCCGGAGGATTGAGGTTCCACCAGTGTCAGCATGGCTTGAATCGCCACGGCAGCATCAACGGCAGAGCCGCCGTTTTTCAGTGCGTTGTAACCGGCTTTCGTTGCCAGTGGGTGTGCGGCGACGGCAAGAAACTGCTCGGCTTTAACGGTCTGACTATCTTGTTGGCCGGTTGCTGTTTCTGGGACCTGATCTTCATTGATGGCCCATAGGGGTGAGGAAACGAACAGAAGAGCCAAAATAAGGTGGCGGAACATGGATAACTCCCGGAAATAGGTAAAAAAACGCCGGATACATTGCTGAACGCTATATATTTACGGTAGGTTAGGCGTTAACGAACACTTTGTCATATATAGTTCGGGATAGCCTTGCTACCCGAGGTTCGAAGCCCTGTCCGCAGAGGATCCCGCGGGCAGATTATAAGACGTAAATCCTAGCTGGAGAGAGTACATTGTCTGTAGGCGTTCAAGCTGCACCTATGGGGCATGATGGTAGTTTGGCCCGTCTGGTGTTGATGCATGATAAGGATGGTAAGGTTCTGGCATTGCTACCGGCCACAACCCTGCTGAATCTGGCAAATGTCTGGAAACTGACGGGACGCCAACTGCAGCCTGTAAAAGGAGCAGATGCTGAGCGTTTCTTCAGTCAGGATGCGGTGCAGTCTCAAAACGGTTTTCGTAAACTGGCAACCTTACCTCTCCTGCCTTTGCTGGTGGACGAGCGTTGCCTGCAGTATCCAACACTGCAGGTTAATGAGCCGTATTCAAAGACCACTTGGGAGGTTGCTGCCAGCCTGCTCAGTGATGCGTCGCATGGCAAGCTGGCGACCGATGCAGATGAGATCGCGCTGCAAGCACCACAAGGTGACGACGAGACGGTGATTACCAGTGCCGTGAAGAAATTCACGAAGCTGCGTATTCAACAGCGTCTGGAAGACACGCTGGGTTTGCCGTCTATGTCGCCAACCACTCAAAAAATTCTGATGCTGCGCTCTGATCCAGAGGCGGATGTACATGCGTTGGTCGAGGTTGTACGGGTTGACCCAAGCCTTTCCGCGCAGGTGATGAGTTGGGCAGCTTCGCCGTATTATGCGGCGCCAGGTGATGTCAATTCGATCGATGACGCGGTGATCCGTGTGCTCGGTTTCGAGTTAGTGGTGAATATGGCGTTAGGGACGGCGATGGGTCAGATGCTGACCGTGCCGACTAACGGTCCGCGTGGTGGTACACCGTATTGGTTACAGTCGGTTTATTGTGCTGCCTTGTCTGAGCAGTTATGCAAAAAAATTCCTCAGGAACAGCGCCCTAAGCCGGGTCTGGCGTATTTGAGTGGTTTGCTGCATAACTTCGGTTACCTGCTGTTAGCTCATCTGTTCCCACCGCAGTTTGCATTGCTGGCACGTTATATCGAAGCCAATCCTCACTTTAGTCTGGAGGCGATCGAGCAGCAGGTGATTAATGTCACTCGTGAACAGATTGGCGGCTGGTTGCTGTCTAGCTGGACGTTGCCGGAAGAGGTGTGTGACGCGATTCGTTACCAGAATCACCTTGAGTACGCGGGTGAGCATGAACCTTACGTGAAGCTGTTGTATGTGGCGAATCGACTGTTGCGCCAGCAAGGGCTGAGTGATGGTCCGGTTGAGCAGATTTCGGATGAAGTCCTGGCTGATCTGGGGCTGAGCGCTGAGGTGGCTGCTGAAACGGTACAGGAACTGCTGAACGACGATGCAGCGATTCGTGAACTGACGGCGCTGCTGGAAGGTGGTCAGAGCTGACTGCTCTGGCCACCGCCTCTCTTTCTTATTTCAGGTTTTCTCGTATTAAGCGGCAATCGGAGTGCTGCTTAACATACGGCCTTTAACCGCTTAGCTCCGCTTCCAGAATCTCGAGCGCTTCCTGCTGTTCCAGCCATTGTTCTTCGGTATCTTCCGCATTGCGTTTCAGTTCGGCCTGCTTTTGCAGCAGTGCTTTAAGCTCATCCTTACGGCTATCTTCATAGAGTGTCGTATCGGATAGCGCCTCTTCAGTATCAGCCAGCTCGGACTGGTATTTATCCAGCGCCTTCTCCAGTTTATCGAGCTGCTTCTTCAGCGGACTGAGCTGCTTGCGCTTTTCGGCTTCCAGACGCTTCTGTTCTTTTTTCTCGGCGGCGCTGAGAGAACGATTTTCCCGTTCGTTCACCGGTTCGCTGCTGCTTTGTTGCTGACGTTTGTTCTCTGTCAGCCAGTTTTGGTAGTCGTCCAGATCACCTTTAAATTCTTTAACGGCCCCGTCGGCAACCAGCAGGAATTCGTCCACGGTATTGCGCAGCAAGTGGCGATCATGTGATACCAGAATCAGCGCGCCCTCAAAGGTTTGTAGCGCCAGTGTCAACGCGTGGCGGACTTCAAGATCCAGATGGTTGGTCGGTTCATCCATCAGCAGAAGGTTGGGTTTCTGCCAGGCGATGATCGAGAGCGCGACGCGAGCCTTTTCGCCGCCGGAGAAACGTTTTACCGGATCCAGCGCGGCATCGCCGAAGAAACCAAAGGTCCCCAGGAAGTCGCGGATCTCCTGGTCGGATGCCTGTGGTGAGATGCGTTTGATGTGCAGCAGGGGGGAGGCATCCAGATCCAGCGCTTCGAGTTGGTGCTGAGCGAAGTAACCAATTTTCAGATGTTCCCCGCTGTGCGGTTCACCACTGACCAGCCCAATGTCGCCCACCAGGGTTTTGATCAGTGTGGACTTACCCGCACCATTCGGCCCCAGAAGCCCGATACGGGCGCCGGGTTGCAGGTTGAGGGAAACGTCCTTAAGGATTACTTTGTCGCTGTAACCGCATTGTGCGTGGCGCAGCCCCATTAGCGGATGAGAGATCTTCTCTGATTCGCGGAAGGTAAATGAAAATGGACTGTCCACATGGGCCGGGGCGATTTTTTCCATGCGTTCAAGTTCTTTGATCCGGCTTTGCGCCTGCTTGGCCTTGGTGGCTTTAGCACGGAAGCGACGGACAAAGTCCTCAATTTCGCTGATGCGAACCTGCTGTTTCTCAAACGCCTGTTGCTGTTGAGCCAGCTTGCTGGCGCGCAGCACTTCGAACTGGCTGTAGTTACCTTTATACAGCTCGATTTTCTGGTTATAGAGGTGAGCAATATGTCCCACCACATTATCCAGGAAATCACGGTCATGGGAGATCAGAATGATCGAACCCTGATACTGGCGAAGCCACTGCTCCAGCCAGATCGTTGCGTCCAGATCGAGATGGTTGGTCGGTTCATCCAGCAACAGCAGATCGGAACGGCACATCAGTGCCTGGGCCAGATTCAGTCGGATACGCCAGCCACCGGAGAAATCTTTAACCGGGCGCTGAGCGTCAGAGGTGCTGAAACCAAGACCGGCCAGCAGTTGGTAAGCACGGGACTCGGCCGTATAACCTTCAATGGCTTCCAGTTCTGCGTGTAATTCAGCAATCCGGTGGTTGTCATGTTCCGCTTCGGCCCGGTCCAGATCAATCTGCACCTGACGCAGCTGCGGATCGCCGTCCAGAACGTATTCCAGTGCGCTGCGATCGGTGGCGGAGACCTCCTGCGCCATATGCGCAATGCGCAACTGGCCGGGCAGGTAGAGATCCCCTTTATCGGCATGAAGTTCGCCCAACAGCATCTTGAACAGGGAGGACTTACCCACGCCGTTTGCGCCGATAAGACCGACCTTCCAGCCGCTGTGGATTGTAAGGTTGGCATCCTCTAGCAGAAACTGGGTGCCGCGGTGTAAGCTGATGTCTTGTAACTGAATCATGGGCGCGGATTGTAGCATAGCAATGAAACTCGAAAACGATCTTTGGCACTATGCGTTACGTCTTTATGGCCAGCCGGGGGTGGAGTCCGCTTGTCTTGAACTGCAGCAGGCAGGGTTAAGCATCAACCGTCTGTTATTCTGTTTGTGGCTGGGGCAGGACGCCGGGCGTCAACTGGATCTGACGGTATTGCAAGGCGCAACAGGCTGGCAGTCAGAGATCACCCATCCGCTGCGTGCGTTGCGCTATAAAGTACGCGCGTACAAACAGCAGGATGAAACCTATCAGGCGTGTTATTCAGCGATGCGCAAAGCTGAGTTGGCGTGTGAGCAGCTCGAGCTGGCGCTTATGTATGATGTGGCGGAGCAGATGCTTAAGGGGGAGGCGGGTAGTTCTTTGGTGCTGGAAAACCTTGCGGGTTACTTGAATGATTGTACACTGAATGCGGCCCCTTCGATGACCGCTGCGTTTGAACAGTTACTGCAGATTGCTTTACCGGAGATGCCCGAGGGCTGGCAGCAGATATTGTCGCTCCCGGTCGAATAGATTCACCCTAAGGGATCTGTGGGATTGAACTTTCCTTCATCTGACCCCACTAAACATCCATGTGGAAAACACAACAAGGATAAAATGATGAAAAAAACCTGGCTGGCTGCCGCTCTTGCGACAGCGCTAACTGCGCCTTCGGCGTTTTCTTTTGAACTGACGACCGAACAGCAGAAACTCAGCTATAGCCTGGGCCTGATCGTGGGTGGACAGCTTAAGCAGGATGTTCAGGATGTGGATCTGGAAGCGTTTCAGGAAGGTTTGCAGACCATCTATAAAGATGGCGAGCCACTACTGACTCCGGATCAAGTGAACCAAGTGATGCAGGCATTCCAGCAGCGCAAAATCGAAGAGCAGCGCCAGGAAGTTGCTAAGCTGGCGCAGGCAAATATGGAAAAAGGCCAGTCTTACCTAACGGATAACGGTAAAAAAGACGGCGTGGTCACCACCGAATCCGGCCTGCAGTATCAGCAGCTGAAAGCCGGCAACGGTAAGAAGCCACTGGCAACGGATAACGTACAGGTCCACTACCGCGGCACATTGGTAGACGGTACCGAGTTTGACAGCTCCTACTCCCGTGGTGAGCCGGTTACTTTCCCTCTGAACGGTGTTATCGCAGGCTGGACCGAAGGTGTTCAGTTGATGGACGAAGGCAGTAAAGCGCGTCTGGTGATCCCGTCCGAGCTGGCTTACGGTCCGGGCGGTATGGGTAACGCGATCGGTCCAAACGAAACTCTGGTGTTTGAGATCGAGCTGCTGAAAATCATGCCTGCAGCAGAGGCCGAAGCGGCTAAATAAGTCGTTTCACAAGATACAAAAAAGGCTGTGCTCTATTGGGGCACAGCCTTTTTTATGGGTCCGTTTTCAGACGTGCTTATTTCAGTACGTTCATGATGCCGTTGGAGCTGAGCGCGAAGTATTGTCCGCTGCCAAAGCCCACAGCATAAATCCCTGCATTGACGGGGCCATAGGGGTCTCGGCGATGAATACGCCAGGCCTTGATCTCTTTGCCGCTGCGGACATCCCACAGCTGTACCAGGCCTGAGGCAGTCCCTGTCAGCAAGCGATCACTGTTTTTGGAGAAGCGGGCGCTGAGATAGCTGATCCGTTTCTTAAAAAAGTCACCTGAGGTGCTGAGCGAATGTGTGATCTGTCCGGTGTTGGTATTCCAGATAACCGCTTTATCCAGGCTGCCAGAACTGAACGCCCACTGGCTATTCGGTGACAGGGCGACCGTATCGACCACATTACCGAATTCCAGCTCCTGCAACAGTTCACCACTTTCCACATTCCAGAGCTTCGCTTTGTAAGCATCAGATCCGGTGATGGCCAGTTGTGCATCCAGGCTCAGGTCAACGCTGCGTACCCGTCCATCGTGACGGAAAACCCGGCGTTCGCCGCCGTTTTTAGCGTCAAAATAGACTGCGGTATGGTTCGCCAGACCCAGCAGGGCAAAATCCCCGTTGGGAGAAAGATCCATCTGCAGAATTTCAGCGGGTGAACTCCAGAACCCTGCAGGCTGCCCGTTAGCGATATTCCACAGCACCAGATCCTGCTGGTTTGCCGTCGCCGCGTAGGTTTCATCCGGAGAGATCGCTGTCGCAGCGATCAGGCTGAATTCTTTGGCTTTATGGTTCCAGTTGAACTCACGGGCATGTTTCTTCAAGTCCCAGAGGCTGCCACCGTGGTTAAACGACCCCAGTGTGGCATAGCTCCCGCTTTCTGAAATCGCGGCAGAGTACGCACCCGTTTTTGCGTACTCTTTCCAAACCGAAGGAGGATTGCCACTGTTACAACCCGTTAAAATCAGGGCAAGTGAAATACCTGCCAGAACAGGGTGCGCGCTGCGCATCTGTACCGCCTTGTTGTTCTGCTGTTATTCGGTTTCGGAAACCAGGTTTGAGTGCGAGGTGTGCAGCACTTCAATCATCTGATCTTCCAGTTCAAATCGTTCTTCCAGCTGTTCACCCAGGCTGGATAGGTCGTGCGCCATCTCGGCGACAGTGCGTACAGTCAGGACTTCAATGGACGCATACTGGTCATTAAAATCCAGTGCTGCATCAGTACTGAGCTGGATGCGTGGGAAGAGCTTCTGAGCTTCTTCGACACTACCATCATCAAACTCACTGCCTTCGCGCAGCAATTGCTCGTAAACCTCAAAGTGCCCGGAAGAGAGGTAATCAACAAGTAGTTCACAAAACTTCTCCACCTGCTCACTGAGGCCGTTGTCGACCGGTTGCTCAGGCAGGTGTACAAATGCGCTGATCAGCTGCTGTCGCTCTTCTAACCAGTGATCAATGATGTCGCTGACACCACCCCAACGTTCTTTGGCGTTGCGGCATTTTTCCAACATCGTGCGCCTCCTTTCATTTTTTTGTATGAGAGAGACTCACATAATAGGCCCAACCGGAACAGCGGTGCAACATAGCGATGACTGGCAGGAGCAGGTTATACTGAGCGCTACTGCCGAGCTGAGTGAATGGATAGCGGGGAGAGAGACTTTGAAACAACTGTTTTTAGTGCTGGTGTTGGGTTTATTTATGCAGACTGCCTGGGCTGCTGATGAAGAAGCTGCGCCAGAAGATTACGTGAACTACATCGAACTGAAGCCATTTCTGACGAACTACGGTGAACCGGGAAAGGTTAGTTTTGTGAAATGTGAGATCACCATTCAGGTGTCGTCTCCTGCTGCACACCATGCGGTGAACTTTCATATGCCGCATATCCGCAATGACATTGTATTTTTGCTGAGTGATCAGACCGAATCTCAGATGATGTCAGTAGAAGCGCAATCGGACTTGGCGAAAAAAGCCCTGAAGCTGGTACAGAATATATTGGTCGAGGAGGAGGGCGAGGCTTTTGTCAGCGACCTGTTCTTTACCAGTTTTATCACCCAGTAAATTAACAGCGCGACAGCTCTACAACTAAAAAGGCCCGCCCTAATGTGATTAGGGCGGGCCTTTTTTATAGCAGGTAGTGTATTTAACCGGCCAGATACTCTGCCAGATATTGATCAAAGTCCTGCGTGTCACTGGCTTCGATCTCGGTCTGCTCCTGCACGGACTCAACCGCCTGCTGAGCCAGATACTGGCTGCCCTGTTCGCTGAGCTGGTGCCCCAGCAACGTATCGCGATGCTTCGCGCTTTGCTGCAGTACAAACTGCTCGTAGCTGATACCGTTCTGCTGCAGCGCAGCCAGAACCTGGGCGGAGGGTGTCAGTGCCGGATTATCCAGTTTCGCGCGCTGTGCGGTGATACTGTCGCTATAGCGTGTGGAACCGTCAACCGTATCCATCATGTTCGCGGTCAGCTGAATCTTTTCCAGTAGCTCGTAGCCCCACTGGATCAGTTCGATCTCATCATCTTTACGCTGTAGTTTCAGGCCGGGTTCGCGTCCGCGGGTGACAACCAGATCGTGGTTGTCATTGATGCGTTCGCATTCACAGTCGCTGATCTCTGAATCGTCTGCCAGCAGACAGGTAATCAGGAACAGGTCGATAAAGTCGGACTGAGTCTGATCAATACCTAACGGCAGCATTGGATTGATATCGGTGTTGCGGACTTCGATATATTCAACACCACGCTCTTTCAGTGCGTGCAGTGGTTTTTCACCGGAGTGGGTGACCCGTTTTGGACGGATGTCACTGTAGTACTCGTTTTCAATCTGCAGGATATTGGTGTTCAGCTGACGGTAGCTACCGTTTACTTTTACACCGATCTCTTCATAGGCCCCATACGGTGTGTTGATCGCCTGGTGCAGCGACTCCGCATAGGTTGCCAGATGGTTGAAGCAGATATTCAGCGATGCCTGCGCCTTGTTGGAGTAGCCCAGATCACTCATCCGCAGCGAGGTGGCATAGGGCAGGTACAAGGTGTCTTTGTCCAGCTCTTCCAGATCGTGCTGCTTGCCCGCCATAAAAGATGCCGACAGCACCGGAGACGCGCCAAACAGGTACAGCAATAACCATGAATAGCGACGAAAGTTACGGATCAGGGTGAAGTACGCTGCCGAACGGAAATCCTGTAGACGGTCATTGTTGTTGCAGAATTTTTGATATTCCGGCCACAACGCTTCCGGCAGGGAAAAGTTGTAATGAATGCCGGCGATGGTCTGCATCATTTTGCCGTAGCGGTAGTTCAGGCCTTCACGATATACCGATTTCAGTGTGCCAACGTTGGAGCTGCCAAAGCGGGCGACCGGGATGGCACTTTCATCAGGCAGATGACACGGCATACTGGCAGACCAGATCAGTTCGCCATTTAACTTGGTGTATGTGAAGTGATGCAGGTCCGTCAGAAAATCCAGCGCTTCACCGGACTGTTTGAACACCGGTGTAATAAATTCCAGCAGCGCTTCAGAGTAGTCGGTGGTGATATGACTGTGGGTCAGCGCGGAGCCAAGTGCAACAGGGTGGTCTGTTTCTGCCAGCTGACCCTGCAGGTCAACACGCAGACCTTCCTTCTCAATGCCGTGGAGAATCCCTTTCAGCAGAGGGGCGTGGCCCTGATTGCTCAGCCATTCCAGCTTCTGTTCAAATGCTGCAGACAAGGTGCTGTCCTTCCGTAAAAATGTAAAGGTCGCCCATTATAGATGAGCCGTTTATAAATTACCGTAGTGTAACACTCTGTTTTACGCTTAGTGTCAATGCGCGTAAAGGCTAGATATTGTCATGACTTCCAGCCCGCTGCGCGGAACTTATCAGCCAGACTGCCTTTGGGTTGGGACTGCTTCGGCGCAGATTTGTTCGTTTTTGAACGCTTTTCAGTATGTGACGGTGTCGCTGACGCCGCTTCGTCCTTCATCGATAGGGCGATGCGTTTGCGCTGAAGATCTATTTCGGTGACACGTACCTGAACAATGTCACCGGCTTTGACCAACTCATGCGGGTCTTTGATAAAGCGGTTGGCCAGCTGGGAGATATGCACCAGCCCGTCCTGATGAACACCAATATCAACAAATGCGCCAAAGTTTGTAACGTTGGTAACAACACCCTCTAGCTTCATGCCCGGCTCCAGATCCTTCATCGTTTCAATACCGTCACTGAACTGCGCCGTGCGGAATTCCGGACGAGGGTCGCGGCCGGGTTTTTCCAGCTCCTGCAAGACGTCTTTCACCGTGTAGTGGCCAAACCGGTCCGAAACGAACTGTTGTGGGTCGATCTGCTGCAACTGTTCGGATGCGCCGATCAGCGCATCCTGTTTGCAGTTCAGTGCTGTCGCGATCTGTTTGACCAGTGCGTAGGACTCGGGGTGTACCGCCGAATTATCCAACGGATTGTCACCTGAACGGATACGCAGGAAACCTGCGCACTGCTCAAAGGCCTTGGGCCCTAAGCGTGGCACTTTTTTCAGTTGGTTACGATTACAGAAGCGACCTGTTTCATCACGGAAATGGACAATATTGCGGGCCGTTGTTGTGTTCAGCCCTGCAACCTGCGTCAGCAGCTCCACCGACGCGGTGTTGATATCCACGCCAACACTGTTAACGCAGTCTTCCACTACCGCATTGAGCTGGTCTCCCAGCTGATTCTGATCCACATCGTGTTGATACTGGCCCACGCCGATAGCCTTAGGTTCGATTTTCACCAATTCAGCGAGCGGATCTTGCAGACGTCGGGCGATGGAGACTGCACCACGGATGGTGACATCCAGATCCGGAAACTCGTTGGCGGCTTGTTCCGACGCGGAATAGATGGAGGCCCCGGCCTCGCTGACCATCACCGCGGTCAGGTCCAGCTGCGGGTATTTCGCGATCAGCTCTTTCGCCAGCTGTTCGGTTTCGCGTGAGGCGGTACCGTTACCGATACTGATCAGTTCTGCGTGGTGAGTTTGTGCCAGTTTGGCCAGTGTTGCCAGTGCCTGATCCCACTGTTTTTTCGGCGCGTGCGGATAGATCGCGCAGTGCGCCAGGAGCTTGCCGGTGTTATCGACGACGGCGACTTTGACCCCTGTGCGCAGGCCCGGATCGAGACCAATGGTGGCACGTGGGCCTGCGGGGGCTGCTAGCAACAGGTCATGCAGATTGCGACCAAAGACGCGAATCGCTTCGGCGTCGGCGTGCTCACGCAGACGCTTGAGCAGGTCGGATTCCAGTTGAGACTGAAGCTTCTGTTTCCAGCACTGACTGATGGTTTCACTCAACCAGAGGCCGGCACTGTTTTGACTGGGATTGAGACGGTGAACACGGCGGATCTGCTCCGCCGGGTACTGTATATCCGCGTCTTCAAGCGCTAAATGCAGACGCAGAATACCCTCTTTGTTCCCGCGCATCAGGGCCAGGGCGCGATGGGAGGGAACCTTTCGAATTGCTTCGTTGTAGTCAAAGTAATCGCGGAATTTGATACCTTCCTGTTCCTTGCTCTTGACCAGCTTGCTGCGCAGTTGACCGCGGGACCAGAACCATTCGCGCAGTTTGCCCACCAGTTCGGCCTGCTCAGCGAACTGTTCGATCAGAATATTGCGGGCACCGTCCAACGCCTGCTCCGAACTATCAACGCCTTTATCGCTATCGATAAAAGGACGTGCCAGCGACAACGGGTTGTCATGGCTGCCTTTCAGCAGCTGCTGAGCCAAGGGTTCCAACCCGGCTTCGCGTGCTTTCTGTGCTTTTGTGCGCCGTTTGGGACGGTACGGCAGGTAGAGGTCTTCCAATGCACTTTTGCTGTCGCTGCTCAGGATCTGCTGCTCTAACGATGGCGTGAGTTTGTCCTGCTCGCGGATACTGTTGATGATCGTTTGTTGACGGTCATTCAGTTCGCGCAGGTAACCCAGACGTTGAGACAGCTGGCGTAACTGACTATCGTCCAACGCGCCGGTGATCTCTTTTCTATAGCGGGCGATAAAAGGCACGGTAGCACCTTCATCCAGCAGTTTAATGGTCGCTTCGACCTGTTGCGGACGAACCTGAAGTTCATGGGCGATCAATTGGGCAACTTGCATGGAGATCTCTTTAGTGCAGCGGGGAAGGGAATAGCAAAGACACCCGCACAACAGAGGCTGTGCGGGCGGTAGTGATGATCAGGAAACTTTCAGCACCTGCATGGAGTTGGTGCCGCCGTGCTCACCCAGCTGGGCACCACGGGTCAGAATCACCAGATCACCCGGCTCTAGCTGATCTTTCGCTTTCAGGCCTTCCAGAATTTCACGGTTCAGGTCCGCTTCGTTTACCGCTGTGGAGTCAAAGAACATCGGTTCTACGCCACGGTACAGTGCCATACGACGCAGCGTGCGGTCATTGCGGGTCAGCGCATAGATCGGCAAACCGGAACGGATACGGGACATCCACAGTGGCGTGGAGCCGGATTCGGTCAGGCAGACGATCGCTTTGGCACCGACCAGATGATTGGCGGTATACATGGCAGAGCGTGCAATGGTTTCATCGAAACGTTCGCAGCGCTGGGTAATCCCGGTGGGCGCTGGACGTGACAGCTGATGTTTCTCCGCACCCTGACAGATATGGGTCATCGCTTTCACCACTTCGATCGGGTTGTTACCCGCAGCGGTTTCCGCTGACAGCATCACCGCATCGGTGCCATCCAGAATGGCGTTTGCCACGTCGAATACCTCGGCACGGGTCGGCATCGGGTTTTCGATCATGGTTTCCATCATCTGGGTGGCGGTGATAACCACGCGGTTCAGTTCACGGGCACGTTTGATAATGTGTTTCTGCACGCCGATCAGTTCTGCATCGCCAATCTCAACACCCAGATCACCTCGTGCGACCATTACGCCGTCACAGGCCAGAATCACATCATCCAGAGCTTCATTGCTGGCGACTGTTTCGGCACGCTCCACTTTCGCGATAATTTCCGCCAGAGAACCTGCATCGTCGAGCAATTTACGCGCTTCACGCAGATCATCGCCGGAGCGAGGGAAGGATACCGCAACGTAGTCCATGCCGATCTCTGCCGCGACTTTGATATCACGACGGTCTTTATCGGTTAGCGCCGCGGCAGACAAACCACCACCCTGACGGTTGATGCCTTTGTTGTTGGACAACGGGCCGCCGATCAGGACTTTTGTTTCAACACGGCTGCCATTGATGGCAACGACTTCCAGCTGTACACGACCATCATCTAGCAGCAGGACGTCACCGGTGTTGCAATCTTCCGGCAGCTGTTTGTAGTCGATGCCGACCTGAGTCTGGTCACCGGCGTTGGTTTCCAGTGTCGCATCCAGCGCAAAGCTGTCACCGACGGCCAGCTTAATTTTATCGCTCTGGAAACGGGCGACGCGGATTTTCGGGCCTTGCAGGTCACCCAGAATCGCGACAGGCAAACCGAGGCTGCGGGAACATTCACGTACCGCCTGTGCGCGGTTGCGGTGGTCATCTGCGCTGCCGTGGGAGAAGTTCAGGCGGACCGTGTTGACGCCGTTGCGCAGCAGTTCTTTCAATACGCCCGGTTTATCCGTTGCCGGACCCAGTGTTGCTACAATTTTGGTACGTTTTAGCATTAGGCTCTCTCGATTTATAAAAAGTGCAGACAGTGGAGGGCCGGTTATCCGGTCTTATTGTTGGCAGTTGCGGTTTTGTGCAACTGCAGATAAGTACAAGTATGGGGCTCAATAGGGACAACATTAGGGCTCTGACTGCAGTATTTCAAGTTCTTCCGCTTCAGCGCATAATAAGAAGCCCTTGTGGGGTGCAGACCTCTCTCATTCGGTTCACGTCTGGTTATCCGCGCCACACCGCGGAGCTGTTGGCGTCTTATAATGTAAAGGTAATGAACAGCTTAGGCCCCCTAATCCAACCCTGGCGCAAACACCGACTGCTGATTACGCTGATGGCAACCATCGCGTTTGTGCTGATTGTCGGGCAGACCGCCTCGCTCAGTCGAAAGCAGGCGATGGATACGCTGCAGACACGTTCGCAGGCGGACCTGAGCCGTTATGTCCTCAGCCTGCAGCAGAAACTCGACCGTTATAACAAGCTCCCCAGCCTGCTCTCCACTCACTCTTTGTTGCAGGATGTCCTGCGTAAACCCGGCAATGCGGCAGCGCGCAGTGCGGCGAATGTGTATCTGGAGTACGTATCCAACACCGTAGAGGCGGCGGACGTGTATCTGATGGACAGTCAGGGGATCACTGCGGCTGCGAGTAACTGGGCAGAGCCGCGCTCGTTTGTCGGACAGAACTACAGTTTCAGGCCCTATTTTCAGGATGCGATTGAGGGGCGGCCAGGGCGTTATTTTGCGCTAGGTACGATGTCGTTGCGACGGGGGTACTACTTCTCTTACCCGGTGAGTGTACGTGACGAGATCATCGGTGTGGTGGTGGTCAAAATTGATCTGAACGAAATTGAAGATGACTGGAGCGATCCCGCCCAGCATATTCTGGTGACCGATGAAGATGGTGTGGTGTTCATCTCGACGCAGGAACAGTGGAAATTTCGTACATTAAAACCGCTGGCCCCGCAGGATATGAAGCGTATCGTCGATAGCCTGCGTTACGGTGATCGGGAGCTGCATGCGCTGGAAATCATTGAGCGCAAGCGGCGCCAGGATGGCAGTCAGCTGATTACGTTGATCGATGGCAAACGTATCGATAATGCGGCGCTGGATGGTATTTCACCCAACCAGTATCTGTTGCAGAGCCGGATGATGCCTGACAGTGGCCTCAACGTGGTGATTCTCGCCAGTACGCGAGAGGTCAGCAAGCAGGTCTTTAATGCCGTGGTGCTGGCATCGTTTGTTTACGTGGCGCTGGGTTTGCTGGTGTTGTTCCTGCTGGCACGCGAACGTATTAAACGTGAACGGGAACGTTTCAAGCAGCACCGGACCGAAGCGCTGGAGGAGAATGAATCCCGCATCCGGGCTATCATCGATAATACACAGGCGGGCCTGATTACGCTGGATGACAAGGGACGCATCGAATCATTCAACACCACCGCTGAACGACTGTTTGGTTACAGTGAAGACCATATCCGGCAAGAGTATTTCAGTATTCTGGTGTGCTACCGTGATCGCCGTGTCTGCTGGGAACATATCACGGCCTCCGACGAGGCGCGTGAATCTGAACTGTTTATTGAAGCGTATGGTTGTCGTAAAAATGGCAGCAACTTCCCCATTGAACTGATCATCGGGCAGATGCAGGTGGGGGGCGTAAAACGCTTTATTGTGACCATCCACGACATCACCGAACGCAAACTGTATGAGCAGGAGTTGCAGCGGGCGCGGGATGAGCTGGAGTCGCGTGTTGAATCACGCACCGCTGACCTGACATGCGCTAACGAAAAACTGATCGAAGAGGTTGAACAGCACCGCAATACGCAGAATGAGCTGATCCAGACGGCGAAGCTGGCAGTGCTGGGGCAGATGTCCGCCGGTATCAACCACGAACTGAACCAGCCACTGACGGCGATCCGCGCCTATGCCGATAATGCCCGGGCATTCCTCAATATGGGCAAAACGGATGTTGCAGCCACTAATCTGGATGAGATTGGCGGGCTGACCGAACGGATGGCGAAGATTATTCACCCTCTGAAAGAGTTCTCCCGTAAGAGCTCGGGGCAGCCTGAAACGGTCTGCCTGCAGGCGGTGCGTGATGGTGCCATGTCGATTATGTATGGTCGTCTGAACAAACAAGGAGCAGAGATCAGCTGGCCGCCGGGTCTGGAAAAGATCTATGTGATGGCGGACATGGTGCGGCTGGAACAGGTGATGGTGAACCTGATCAGTAATGCATTGCAGGCGATGGATGAAGTCGAACACAAGCGTATTGAAATCGACGTACAGCAGCAATCAGAGACGTTAACGATCCGCGTGCGTGACTTCGGTCCGGGAATTCCGGTCGATGAACTGGGACGGGTATTTGAACCTTTCTTTACCACGAAACAAGCGGGTCAGGGGTTAGGCTTAGGTTTGTCGATCTCCCATCGGATTATTGAAAACCTGAACGGCCGCCTGAGTGTGGCAAACCACCTTGAGGGTGGGGCAATATTTATAATCGAATTACCACTGGCGCAGGTTGCGGGGATTGAGTGATATGACAGCAGGGTCTCAGGTGCATACTGAAGAGAGTCTCCCCATTATTCTGGTGGACGACGAGAAGCATATCCGCCTTGCCGCAGGGCAAACGCTTGAGCTGGGGGGATACGATGTGACGGCATTGGAAAATGCCGAGCAGGTACAGGCGCTGATCAGCGATGACTGGCCCGGTGTGCTGGTGACGGATATCAACCTGCCCGGCATCGATGGTCTCGAACTGATGCGCCGGGTGCAGGCGCAAGACCCTGATCTGCCAGTGATTCTGATTACCGGTCACGGTGATATCTCGATGGCGGTGAGTGCCATGCGTGATGGCGCCTACGACTTTATTGAAAAACCGTTCTCGTCTGAGTGGTTGCTGGATGTGGTGCGGCGTGCGGTGGAGAAGCGTCGGCTGACCATCGAAAACCGTCGCTTGCGTCAGGATCTGGAACTGCAAAGTTCTCCCGGTCCACGGATCATTGGCAATACGGCAGCGGTGGTGCAGATGCGCCGTCTGGTGCAAACCATCGCCGATGCGCCGGCGGATATTTTGATCATGGGTGAAACCGGAACAGGTAAGGACCTGACTGCCCGTTATCTGCATGATCACAGTGTGCGACGAGATCACAATTTTGTCGCGATCAACTGCGGGGCGGTTCCGGAAAACCTGATTGAATCGGAACTTTTCGGTCACGAAAAGGGTGCGTTTACCGATGCCAAAGCGCGTCGCATTGGTAAGTTTGAGCATGCCAATGGCGGCACTTTGTTTCTCGATGAGATCGAGAGCATGCCGATGACATTACAGATTAAGTTGCTGCGGGTATTGGAAGAGCGGGCGATTGAACGGCTGGGCTCCAACGAACTGATTCCTCTGGATATCCGTATTATCGCGGCAACAAAAGCAGATCTGAAGGAGTTGTCCGCAGAAGGGGCTTTCCGTGAAGACCTCTATTATCGTTTGAATGTGGTGCGGCTGGATATTCCCTCTTTGCGCCAGCGTCGTGATGATATCCCTATGCTGTTTCAGCATTTCTCCTTACTGGCGTCTAACCAGTATGGCCGGGCGATTACTCCATTGTCCGCTGAACGCATGCACAGTTTGATGACCCATGACTGGCCCGGTAACGTCCGTGAGCTGCGTAATCTGGCCGAGCGGTACGTGTTGCTGGGTGAATCCTGTACGTTTGATTTTGATAACCGCCCGATTACTAATGGTGAGCAGGGTGGGGCGATGACGTTGCCCGAGCAGGTTGAGCGTTTTGAGAAAATGCTGATTCAGGCCGATCTGGCACAACACGGTGGCTCGATCAAAGATACGCTGGTGAGTCTCGGGCTGCCGCGGAAAACGCTGTACGACAAGATGAAGAAATACGGATTAGATAAAAACGATTATAAAAACTGATCATGGATCTGCGTTTGCGGATCGACAGACAATAAAAAAGGCCGCTGATGCGGCCTTTTTTATTTATGGGCTTTAACGATCAGATTAAAGCTTAAAGCGCTGCACCAGAATCTCCAGTTCGCTGGCCAAAGATCCCAGTTCGTGGGCGACTTGGTTCAGCTTACCGGCCCGTGACGAGGTGTGCTCAGATGTTTTCGCAATCTCTGTTACGCTCGACTCAACGCTGGCTGCCATCTGTGTCTGCTCCTTAACCGAAGAGGCGACCTGATGGTTCATATCGTTTATCACACGAACCTCTTCCGCTATGTTACTAAGCGCATTAGATGTGCCTTGCACCTGAGCAACACCGTCTTCTGCACTCTGGTGTGCTCGCTGCATAACATTCACCGCGTCGCGGGCATCATGCTGCAAAGCCTCAATAATTGCATTGATCTCTTCGGTGGAGTTGCGGGTGCGGCTTGCTAGTGTGCGAACTTCATCTGCGACGACCGCGAAGCCTCGGCCCTGTTCTCCAGCGCGGGCGGCTTCAATCGCGGCGTTCAACGCCAGCAGGTTAGTTTGTTCGGCGATCTTCTGAATGACCTCTAGCACGGTGCCTACGTTCTGGCTTTGTTCGTCCAGCTTATGGATCACGGTTGTAGCAACGTCGATCTCTTGTTTCAGGCCTTCGATTGCGCCGATTGCGTCGGTGGTGATGCTGGTGCCGTTAGTGCTCTCTTTTAACGCCAGTTCTGAGGCTGAGACAGTACTTTCTGCGCTGGCTTCAACACTGCGGGTGGCAACTTCCATCTGCTCCATAGCGGCGGCGACGGCGCTGGTCTGTATTTGCTGGTTACGCACGGCGTCGTTGGCCAAGGTGGCTATTTCGTTTATCTGGCTGCTGGATGAGCCCAGTTTATGAATGGTAGTGCTAACTTTGTTCAGGCTGTCGTGGAAGCTCTGTAGCATAGAGTTGAACGCGGTAGACATCTGGCCGATCTCGTCATTGGAGGTCACCTTGATGCGCTGGCTCAAGTCAGCGTTTTTATCGATGTCAGAGATTGTTTTGCTGAGTCGGTTCACTGGCTGCAAAACAATACGGCGTAGCAGCAAACTGATGACGATTAGACCGGCGATAAACAGTGCGAGCTCAACAAATGCAACTTTCATCACGTTATTGTTGATCTGAGTATCCAGATTGGCGAAGTCATACGTCACACGCACCGCACCAAGCACGGTGCCCTCAGGAACCTGATGGCAGAGCAGACAGTTCGTGCCTTTGTAGGAAGAGAGCGCCTTCATGGGCGTGACAACGGTCAGGAAATGGCCCTGATCGTTATTGATCTCTTCAATGATCGATTCACCTTTCATCGCCCGACGGTCGAGGTCGTCAATGATGGCGGAGTCCGCCGAACCCGGACCGTAAACACTGCTGACCGCATCACCTCGAATAATACGGGCCTCGTTCAGGTCGTCATTGGTCAGGATCTTCTCCTGCAGCGATTGGCGATTATTCATCGCGCCGCTGAGCATCAGGATATTGATACTGTCGAAATAGGAGCTGGCCGTATCGGTGGTGGTTTTCCGCGCAACATTGTTGGCCAGAGAACTTTCACTCTGATAGATGGTCGTGAGTGAGCTGATCAGAACGAGCAGAAACACAGCTGCCAGAGA
>NZ_JBFGYC010000008.1:0-27052 GCF_041587635.1 Pontibacterium sp.
GAGACAGTAGATGGACAGCTTTGAATACCGTAATGGCCGCCTGCACTGCGAAGAAGTGCCGGTCGCCCGTATTGCCGAAGAACTGGGAACCCCGGTTTATATCTATTCCCGTGATGCGCTGGAGCGTGCTTACCAGAGCTACGCTGAAGCGTTGGTCGGTCGCGATGCACTGGTATGTTATGCCGTAAAGGCAAACTCGAATATTGGTGTATTGAACGTTTTGGCCCGCATGGGTGCAGGCTTTGATATCGTCTCTTTGGGCGAGCTTGAGCGTGCGCTGAAAGCGGGCGGTTCTGCTGACAAGATCGTCTTTTCGGGTGTCGGCAAAAAACCTGAAGAGATCGCTCGCGCGCTGGAAGTGGGTATTCACTGCTTTAATGTTGAGTCTGAAGCTGAACTGGGCCGTATTAACGCCGTGGCTGCTGAGATGGGCAAAGTTGCGCCGATCTCCCTGCGTGTGAATCCGGATGTTGATGCGGGCACTCACCCGTATATCTCCACGGGGCTAAAAGAGAACAAATTCGGTGTCGATATCGACGAAGCCGTACGTATCTACAAAGTGGCCAATGCACTGGAAAACCTCAATGTGATCGGTATGGATTGCCATATCGGTAGCCAGCTGACCGAAATTGATCCGTTCCTGGATGCTCTTGATCGTCTGTTAGTGCAGGTAGATCGTCTGGCAGAAGAGGGGATTCATATCCGTCATCTGGATCTGGGTGGTGGTTTGGGTGTGTGTTACACCGACGAACAGCCGCCGCAGCCGCAGGAATACATCGCGGCGATTCTGGAGCGTCTGGGTGATCGCAAACTGGGTCTGATCTTTGAGCCGGGTCGTTCTATCGCGGCTAATGCCGGTATTCTGGTGACGGAAGTTGAATTTCTGAAACCGACCGGTAACAAGAACTTCGCCATCATCGATGCGGCAATGAACGACCTGATCCGTCCTTCTTTGTACAGCGCATACCAGGAAATTATCCCGGTCTCTGTACGTGAAGACGGTGAGACCAAGCCTTGGGATCTGGTCGGTCCTGTGTGCGAAACCGGTGATTTTCTGGGTAAAGATCGCGAGTTGAATATCGAAGCCGGTGATCTGCTGGCAGTCTGCTCCGCGGGTGCCTACGGTTTCACGATGGCCTCCAACTACAATACACGTCCGCGTGCGGCTGAGGTGATGGTTGACGACAATCAGTTCCATCAGATCCGTAAGCGTGAATCGATTGCCGACCTGATGCACGGTGAAAAACTGATTCCGCGCGATCATCGCTAAGGAGGCTGTCATGTTGGTACGTTTTACCAAAATGCACGGTCTGGGAAATGACTTTGTGGTGCTGGATCTGGTGACTCAGCGCATCAAACTCAACCCGAGTATCGTCCGCAAACTGGGTGATCGTAATTTCGGTGTAGGGTTTGATCAGCTGCTGATTGTTGAACCGCCGACAACGCCGGATGTGGATTTCCGCTACCGTATTTACAACTCGGATGGTTCCGAAGTTGAGAACTGCGGCAATGGCGCACGTTGTTTTGCCAAGTTTGTGCGTGATAAACGTCTGACGGGCAAAGATGAGATTGCGGTGGAAACGGCCAATGGCCGTGCAGTGCTTAAAATCCGCGAAGACCGTCAGGTTGAAGTGGATATGGGCGCGCCGCGTCTGAATCCTGCGGATGTGCCGTTTGAAGCGGATACAGCTGCGGCAACCTATCCTATCGAGGTGGATGGCGAGACCTACGAGATCTCAGCGGTCTCGATGGGGAATCCGCACGGTGTGTTGGTGGTGGATGATGTCGATACCGCGCCGGTTGAAGTCCTCGGGCCTCAACTGGAGCCGCACGCGCGTTTCCCACAGAAAGCTAATATTGGCTTTATGCAGATTGTTTCGCGCAGCGAAATTCGCTTACGCGTTTACGAACGCGGTGCGGGTGAAACCAAAGCCTGTGGCACCGGTGCATGTGCCGCCGTCGTGGCAGGTATTCAGCGTGGCTTGCTGGATAGCACGGTTAAAGCGCAGCTGACCGGGGGCGAGCTGGATATCAGCTGGGCCGGTGGTGATGCGCCGGTGATCATGACCGGGCCTGCGACGACCGTATTTGAAGGACAGATCTTTCTATGAGTGAAGAGGCTGCAGTAGAGATGAGTAATTCAGTCAGCGAAGCAGATGTCGCCGAGTTTCTGGCGCATAACCCTGATTTCTTCAGCCAGCATACCGGCCTACTGGCGAAATTGAACGTCCCTCACGAAAGTGGTCGGGCAATTTCGCTGGTGGAGCGACAGACCTCTTTGCTACGTGAAAAGAATCAACAGCTCAATGAGCATCTGTCCGATCTGATCGAAGCGGCGCGTTACAACGATCTGCAGTTCGATAAAACCAAACGTATGGTGCTGTCCCTGCTGGATTGCATGACGCTGGACGAGATTGCCATCGCGATTCAGGAAAGCCTGTGTGATGACTTCCACGGCGATACCACGGCATTGCTGCTATTTAGTCAGCAGGAACTGGTGACCAATGATCTACGGGTCGTGGATCCGCGTCAGCTCGGTCCGATCACCCCGCTGGTGGACAGTAACCTACCGAGCTGTGGCCAACTGAGCCGTGAACAGAATGCGTTTATCTTTGATGAGATGGCGATCCGTGTGCAGTCTGCGGCGGTGGTGCCATTGGTCAAAGGTGAGTCGCTGGGTTTGCTGGCGATTGGTAGCTTCGAAGCGGGTTACTTCCACAGCGGTCAGGGAACGGTGTTTCTGAGTTATGTCGGCGAAGTGTTGAGTCGCGTATTGTCTCGCGTGTTGCACCAGCTCGATCAGTAAATACAATCCACATGCAGGAGAGCACGGATGACAAACGCAGAAAGCCATTGGCTGGATGAGTTTTTCCGTTATCTGGCCACTGAGCGGCAGCTCTCCGCACATACCCTGAAAAATTATCAGCGTGATCTGGATGCGCTGCAAGCCTTTATGGCCGAGAGCCATATTGATGCCTGGAGCACACTGGATGCAAATCACGTGCGCCAGTTTGCCGCGCGCCAGCATCGTAAAGGTCTGTCGGGTTCCAGTATTCAGCGCGCCTTGTCCGCTGCGCGCACGTTCTACAAATTCCTTGCCCGAGAGCAGTGGGTCGAACAAAATCCTGCACTCGGCGTTCAGGCGCCTAAATCTCCCCGTAAATTACCGCAAACACTGGATGTGGATCAGATCAGCGGCTTGCTGGATATTCCAGTGAATGATCCCTTGTCGGCACGTGACAAAGCGATGATGGAGCTGATCTACTCGTCAGGGTTACGTGTTTCTGAACTGGTCAGCCTGGACCTGAGCGATCTGGATTTTCACGATGCCTCCTTGGTGGTCACCGGTAAAGGTCAGAAAAGCCGGATGTTACCGATTGGCGGCAAGGCGCTGAAAGCGATCGACCGCTGGCTTAAATACCGGGATCAGATCACGCCTTATACGCAAGCGGCGCTGTTTGTCAGCAACCGGGGAAACCGTATCAGCGTGCGCAGTGTCGAACAGCGTATGGAGTATTGGGGCAAACGTCTTGGCGTAGAAGGGCAAGTGTACCCGCATCGATTAAGGCATAGTTTTGCCAGTCATATGCTGGAATCCAGTGGTGACTTGAGGGCGGTGCAGGAGTTGCTGGGACATTCTGACATATCCACCACCCAGATCTATACTCATTTAGACTTTCAGCATTTGATGGATGTGTATGAAAAATCACATCCACGGGCCCATAAAAAAGATGATTAAATGTATAACGTTCGACCTCGATGACACACTCTGGGCTGTAAACCCCGTGGTAGATCAGGCTAACCATACGTTGTTGGAATGGTTACAGCAGAATGCTGCCGCGTTTACGCAAACCCATAGCCTGAGCGACTTCCCACGCCTGCGGCGGGAGGTATTGGAACGCCATCCTGAGATTGCCCATAGCGTGACTCAGATCCGCCTGAAAATGCTGGAGCATGGCTTGCGTCTGGCCGGGTATGCTGAGGAAGAGACTGAAACCCTGACGTTACAGGCCTTTGAGGTCTTTTACGAAGCGCGTCAGCAGGTGACATTCTTCGAGCATGCACTGGTGATGCTGAAGGATTTGCATCAGAGCGGTTATACACTGGGTGCCCTGAGCAATGGGAACGCAAATATCCACAAGGTGGGATTGAGCGATCTGTTTGATTTTCAGTTCAGTGCGGATCAGGTGGGTCAGGAGAAGCCGCATCCATTAATGTTCGAGCAGATGCTGCATCATGTCAGTCTGCGCCCTGAGCAAGTTATCCACATTGGTGATAATCCGGCGCATGACATTGAAGGTGCTAACAACGTGGGATTATGGTCGATCTGGGTGAATCTGGACGGAAAATCTGATCATGTACCCGCGACACGCACGGTTACCTGTCTGAGTGACATCCCTGCGGCAGTGGCGGAGATCGAAGCACTGGCGAAGACGCGAGTAACGATTTAACCCCGACCCTTAATGCCTCAAATCGGTGACATTCCACGGTTACCCTTTACGCGATGAGCGATGACTGAACTTAGGTACTGAGAAGTACCGTTTAAGGTCAAAGGGGGCCATGGCGGTCACCAGCTTATACGGCTGCAACTGCTCTGCCGGGTAATGCAGCTGATCTAATGTTGCCTGCTTCTGAAAGTTCTCATACACCGCATCCACATCGTCCTGAAGTTGTTTAATGCTCTGCGGGCTGAGCAGTCGGCTGGTCGAGTAGAAGGGATATTTGTGCTTACTCTGTTTGTCCATCGTCTCCTCAATAAAGTCCCGGTTTACTCTCACCAACATTGGGTGTAATGGCCCGTCTAAGCGCCATCGAATGGGGCGTTGAACCAGCAAGTGGACCCGATTGTCTTTGCCAATCCGAATCAGTTCCAGCGCCTCTAATGCGCGCAAGTATTGGTAGCTATCAAGATCATCTAACCGGTTCTGACGGGCGATCTCTTCCGGATCAAAGTGGCTGATTAGCAGGATAAAGAACGAGAACAGGGCCGGATCGTTGGCCAGTCTGCGTTCTGTCTCTACCGGTAAAAGTGAATGAGGTGTGGCACTGGAGCGATTGATCTCTGCCAACTCCGAAAAACTCAGACCGATTTTGTCGCAGATCTCCATTAACCGGCTGAGTTTGCAGTCCTGCTCCTGAAACATTCGCTTAACCGTTGGTTCGGACATACCAATCATCTCTGCCAGCTGTTTGTACTGAATCCCCTGGGCCTTGAGGATCTGTTTGAGTGTGACAAACAGGCTGGAGCGTTGACGCTGACTTTCCATGGATTCATCCCTTAGTGCGGTGTGGGTATCGTAAAACGATGCTCGTATAGAAAATAATTGAGCTTATGGGTCAGGATAATAACCTTACTCCAAATTAATAAAAGGAGTTTCTCATGTTCCAGTACACACACGATGTCATTCATTCGGTAAAGCGTTTGGCTCAGGGCGCATTGATCGCAGGGGGTGTCGCGCTTGTTTCTTCTCCGTTAATGGCCGCAACCGCGGAGAATCGACTGGGTACCGAACAGTGGAGTATTGAAAACCTGGATCAGCCCGAATCGGTGGTGATTGAGCATCAGACCGGACGGGTGTTTATCAGCAATATTAATGGTCAGCCGATGGCCTTGAACGGAAAAGGCTATATCAGTCTGGCAGATCAGAACGGAAACTTGCTGAAGAAACAGTGGGCCAAAGGGATGGATGCACCCAAGGGCATGGCGATTGCCGGAAGCTATCTGTACGTGGCAGATATGCAGCGTCTCCATATCGTTGACCTGAAAACCGGTGAGACGGTGAAGCAGTTAACAGCGGCGAACGCCAAGATGCTGAACGATGTGACGGCCGCCCCGGATGGCACAGTGTACATTTCTGATATGGCGGGGGGTGGTATTTATCGTATTCAGGATGACACGTTGGAGCTGTGGTTCAGTTCTGATCAGCTGCCCCATCCGAACGGTGTGTTATGGCATCAGGGCTCGTTGTTGGTGGCGGGTTGGGGGATATCCATGCACAGCGATTTTACGACCGATCAACCCGGCACGCTGTATCAAATGGATATTTCCAACCCTGCGTTGAAAGCTGTTCCCACCGGATATCAGCTGGGCAATCTTGACGGTGTTGTTGCGATCAACGATGCACTCTACGTTAGCGACTGGATCAGCGGTGAGCTGTTTGTGCTGGAGGGTAAAGAGCGTCGTAAAGTGCTGAGTCCCGGTGCCGGATTAGCGGATATTGGCGTGTCGGGTAACACCCTATACGCCCCCATGATGATGGATAACCGGGTTGTGGCCTGGCAGGTGGCTCAGTAACTCCGTTTATCCTCAGTGACGGTTAGTCGTCGAGAAACATCTCCAGCAGGTTGTTGAGGAACAAACGACCCTGCTGGGTAGGTGCAAGACGTGATGGGTCTGTGTCTAGCAGCCCCATCTTTCTGGCCTTCTCGGTGATCGGGTCCAAGGTACTCAGGTCCAGTCCGGTACGGGATGGAAAAAGCGTGCTATCCACACCGTCCGTCAGACGCAGGGCGTTGAGCATGAACTCAAACGGCAAGGCATCGACCTCAAGTGTTTCACTGCCACCTAAGCGTTTATCCACCTGCATGTAGGCTTTGGGTTGCTTCTGCTTCCAGCGGCGCAGGATGGCGCCATCTTCCTGTGTGACCTTGCCGTGAGCGCCGGCACCAATGCCGATATAGTCACCAAACTGCCAGTAATTGAGGTTATGCCGGGCTTGTTTTCCAGCCTGTGCATAAGCTGAAATCTCGTACTGTGTATAACCGGCTTCAGCCAAAAACAGTTGTCCACGCTCCTGAATATCCCACAAGGTTTCATCCACCGGTAGTGATGGCGGACGGGCATGAAACTCGGTGTTAGGCTCGATGGTGAGCTGATACCAGGAGATGTGATCCGGTTTCAGGCTCGCGGCAATTTGCAGGTCCTGTAACGCTTGCTCGGTGCTTTGGCCCGGCAGACCGTGCATCAGGTCCAGATTCATATTGTCGAACAGTTCGCGCGCCACTCCAGCCGCTTTGATCGCTTCCTGTCCGCTGTGAATGCGCCCCAATGCCGTCAGCTGCGTATCGGCAAAGCTCTGGATACCCAGTGACAGGCGGTTGACGCCCGCTTCCCGATAGCCCCGAAACTTCTCCTGCTCGAATGTGCCGGGGTTGGCTTCCATCGTGATCTCGATATCCCGGGCGAAGCTGATCCGCTGTTCCACCTGATTCAACAGTGTGTTGATCATCGTGGCCGAAAACAGGCTCGGGGTGCCGCCGCCGATAAAGATACTCTGCAACGGCCGGATACTGATCTCTTTTAGCTCCTGCTCTAAGTCATCCAGCAGCGCTGCCACATAGGCTTCTTCGGGAATCTCTTCACGTACCGCATGCGAGTTAAAGTCACAGTATGGACACTTTTGGACACACCATGGGATATGGATGTAGAGACTCAGAGGGGGCAGTGCAATACTCATAGGACGGGCGTTATACCTGCAGGTAAGGTTTGATACGACTGATCAGTTCAGCAACCGCTTGTCCGCGGTGGCTCAGGACATTTTTCTTTTCCGGTGGCAGCTGGGCCGAGGCTTTATCCAGCTCAGGGATCAGGAACAAAGGGTCGTAACCAAAGCCGTTGTCACCGCGGGCTTCGGTCAGAATCTGACCTTCCCACGTGCCCTGGCAGATCAGCGGGGTTGGGTCTTCGGCGTGGCGCATGAAAACGAGCAGGCAGCGAAAGCGTGCAGTACGTTTCTCCGCGGGTAGATCTTTCAGCAATTCAAGCAGCTTGGCGTTGTTGTCTGCATCGCTGGCACCGGGACCAGAAAAGCGGGCGGAATAGATACCCGGTGCACCCTGAAGGGCGTCCACTTCGAGCCCGGAGTCATCGGCCAGCGCGGGCAGTCCGGTGATCTGTGCGGCGTGACGGGCTTTGAGGATCGCATTCTCAACAAAACTCAGGCCGGTTTCGTCTGCATCGCTAACGTTAAAGTCAGATTGCGGCACGACCTCAACATCCATCTGTCCCAAAACCTGATTGAATTCGCGCAGTTTGCCTTTGTTGCCGCTGGCGAGAACAATTTTGTTGATCATCTGTAGCCTCATAAGAATAAAAGTCACGTCTCAAACGAACCACTGTGCGCGTCGAGTATCGACGTGCCTGATCCATACGGTGGTTGAGAGATGTTCAAAAGGTACGCGCTTACCGGCGGCAGGCGCGTATCTGTCATTGTGGATTAAATCTGTCAGTCGGCGAAAAAGCGTTGCTCAAACTGCAGGTCATAGGCGGGTTGGTTTGGATCAGGCTGCACAGTGACAGAGATACGCATCAGCATATCGTCACTAAAGCCAAACTGACCGATGTAATAGACGGCGTTACCTTCATCGACCTTCTTGAAGTCGAGCTGCTGAGTCTGTTGTAGCAAGTTAGCTGCAGACCCGGAGATCAGTGCGGAGATCGGTTTTTTATTGCCATCGGCTTCTTTTTTAAGCACGGAGACATTAATCATCGCACGGCGTTTGCCTCGCTGTAACCCGTAGGTTTTAGCAATATCCGGCTCAACAAAGCTGCTGTTGAATGCGTTGTAGTGGATTTCGTAGTCGCCGTATGCGACAAACTGAGCGGCCTGCGCGGGAAGCGCCATAAACAGTAAACTGATTGCTGCCGTACTCAGCAGGCGCTGCAAAAAATGAGAACCTGTTTTCATAACCTGCTTAGCCTCTTATCGGGTAATGCGGTAGATTGCGATCTCGCCCAGCATGTTGGGCCAGAGATGGATCCACCAGCGGTGGCGATGCTCATTATCCACAACTGTGCGTTCCATGATGTAGATATTGCGCTCTACACACAGACTTTCAAAGTCTTTGAAGGTGCAGAAGTGAATATTGGGCGTGTTATACCAAGTATAGGGCAGGAACTTGGATACCGGCATTTTCCCACGAAAAGCCAGGTAGCCACGGGCCCGCCAATGCCCGAAGTTCGGGAAGGTGACAATACACTCTTTTCCGATACGTAACAGCTCGTCAACGATCTGATCCGGGCGATGCATCGCTTGCAACGCCTGTGTCATCACGACCGTATCAAAGCTGTTACTTTTGATACTGGATAAGCCGGTATCAATGTCCTTTTCGATGACGTTCACGCCATTTTCTATACACGCGGTTATATTGTCCGCGTTAATTTCCAGTCCGTAACCACTCACCTCTTTGTGCTGTTGCAGATGGTGCAGCAGTTCGCCGTCACCGCAGCCTACGTCCAGCACACGGCTACCGGGTTCGATCCAGTTTCGGATGATTTCTAAATCGGCGCGCATCAGGCTGTCTCCCCGGGAGTCTGTGGAATATCCGCTTCAACCCGTTTCATGTAAGCCCTGAAGATCTCCATATAGCGTGGAATGGGGATCAGGAAGGCATCATGCCCCTGTGGTGAGTCGATCTCTGCGTAGCTGACCTGTTTGCCCGCTTCTACCAGTGCATCGGTGATCGCGCGTGAACGTTCCGGAGAGAAGCGCCAGTCCGTGGTGAAAGAGATCACCATAAACTTACACAGTGCCCGTTTGAGTGCTGCGGGCAGGTCATGGTTGAAGTCTGCAGCCGGGTCGTAATAGTCCAGTGCCTTGGTCATCAGCAGGTAGGTATTGGCGTCAAACGCCGTTGAAAAACGCTCACCCTGATAACGCAGGTAGGATTCCACCTCAAACTGTGGGTTAAAGTCGAAGCTGATTTTGCCTTCCCGCAGTTCACGCCCAAACTTGTCGCGCATACCGTCGTCGGACAGGTAGGTAATATGGCCAAGCATACGTGCCAGCATCAGTCCCACCTTGGGCACTTCATCCTGCTCGTAATAATGACCGTTGTGAAACTGAGGGTCTTTGCTGATGGCCTGACGGGCGACCTCATTAAACGCGATGTTCTGGGCGGATAACTTCGGGGCGGCGGCAATGACCATGCAGTGGCGCAGGCGTTCCGGATAATCAATGGCCCATTGCAACGCCTGCATGCCACCCAGACTACCACCAATCACCGCTGCCCACTGTTCGATACCGAAATGGTCGGCGAGGCGTGCCTGACTGTTGACCCAGTCGGCGACGGTCATCAGCGGGAAGTCAGGGCCATAAGGCTTGTTAGTATCGGGATTTGTCTGATTCGGGCCGCTGGAACCGTGACAGCCTCCCAGATTGTTCAGGCCGATGACAAAAAATTTATTGGTATCGATCGGTTTGCCGGGGCCAATCGCCGAATCCCACCAGCCGGGTTTACGGTCATCCATGCTGTTGTACCCCGCCACATGGTGATTACCAGACAAGGCATGACAGATCAGAATGGCGTTGGAATGCGCCTCATTCAGCTCACCATAGGTTTCAACCATCAGATGATATTGATCAAGGGTGCGGCCGCAGGCCAGTTCGAGGGGTTGGTTAAACAGAATCTTTTCGGGTTGGACAAGACCAACCGAATCGTCAGGAATAATTTCGGGCATCACTCAATACTCAACAATAAAACGGAAAACAGAAAGCCGTTGTGCAGTTGAGCTTCACATCTCGTAAAACAGCAGGCTGTGTTGTACCAGAAGTGTCATGGTTGAGTTCACGTCCGTTTCTCAATATTTAATAAAGTCGGCAGCTTGGCCGGTTGTTCAATTCTGATCCGTTTCTGGCGGCCCAGTTCACCGCTGATGATGCTGATATCGCGTTTAGCCACGCCAAACTGTTTCGCCAGAAATTTGATCAGATGTGCATTGGCCCGCCCGTCAATGGGCGGTGCGGTGATGCGGATTTTAACATTGTCACCGTGTAATCCGACAATCTCATCTTTTGCTGCTTTGGGCTGCAGGTGGCAGCTCAGGAGCAGGTCATCCTCTTGCCACTGATAAAACGTCATTAAATGACGTAAGGCGCCAGCTGCCCACGGATAATCTGAATCACCAGAAAGATCAGAATCGGTGACAGGTCCAGACCACCCAATGGTGGAATTACTTTGCGTGCCAGCTCCATCAGCGGTTCGGTCAGCTGCTGGATCAGTTGTGGTCCCGGATGATAACTGCCCGGTGCGACCCAACTGATGATCACCGATGCCAATACCGCCCAGAAGTACACCATCAGCACGGTATCGACCACGGTGATCGCAGAGAAGATCAACATGCTTGGTATCTGCAGAGCACCGCCGTTGATCATAACGATCAGAGCAAGGGTGGCAAATTTGACCAGCAGGGCCAGTATCAGTGCGGACAGATCCCAGCGACCCGTGCGGGGCAGCATCTTCTGGAATGGCACCAGCGGTTTGTTAGTGAGACGAACCACCGCCTGCGAGATCGGGTTGTAGTAATCGGCGCGAGCCAACTGCAACAAGAAACGCAGAATAACGATGAATAAGTAAAGGCCACCTACGGTGGAGATTATGAGCGTTAACGGTTCCTGTCCCATCTCTTTTCCTGTCTCGGTAATACGGCTGGGTTTGAGCACATAATTGCTGGAAGTATAGAGCCTTACGCCGGGATGTTGAACTCCGAACATACCGGTATAAGGCTGATTTAGCCGCAGTTTTTACTGATCAAGCTCTTTTGCCAGCTCGACGGAGCGGTCATTGCAGGCTTTCAGCGCGGTATCTACCAGTTCTGGCAGGCCGCCATCGATAAAGCGTTTAATCGCTTGTTCGGTGGTTCCGTTAGGAGAGGTGACGCGGCGACGCAATTCACCCGGATCAACGTCGCTGCTGCTGGCCATCTTGGCGGCACCCAGTGCGGTTTGCAGCGTTAGCCGGGTCGCCACTTCGTCGCTCAGGCCCAATTTCTTGCCCGCTTCGATCATGCTTTCCATCATCAGGAAGTAATACGCAGGGCCTGAACCGGATACAGCAGTCACGGCATCCAGCTGGCTTTCTTCATCGACCCACAGGGCGATACCGATCGCCGCCAGAATTTCTTCAGCCTGCTGGCGTTGCTCGTCGCTGACAAAGGTATTGGCATATAAACCGCTTGCGCCGGTCTGCACCAATGCCGGGGTGTTTGGCATGCAGCGAACAATCGCGTTGCTGGTGCCGAGCCAGTGATCAATGGTTGGCGACATGATGCCCGCGGCGATCGAGATAATCAGCGGCTGCTGAGTTTGTACCGCATCCACAATCTCGTCACATACGCTTTTCAGAATCTGTGGTTTTACGGATAACACGACAATATCGGCGCTGGCCACGGCTTCACTGTTGTTATCGCTGGTCTTAACGCCCTGAATCGCCAGATCGGTCAGCTTGGCCGTAGTGGGTTCGGTTGCCCAGATCTGTTCTGCCGGATAGCCGTTGTCGATCAGGCCACCGATAATCGCGCGGGCCATGTTGCCGGCACCGATAAACGCCAGAGTAGGTTGTTTGTTCAAAGGTCTGTCCTCAATTCTGCTTGTTGCTGTAATCACGTGCGCCAAAAATAGCGGTGCCGATACGCACGATAGTCGCGCCTTCAGCGATGGCCATCGCCATATCGCCGGACATCCCCATAGATAAAGTATCTAGTGTCGGATGGTTTTGTTTAAGCTCCGTAAACAACTGCTGCATACGGCGGAACGCTTCACGCTGTTGTTCTGGATCGTCGGTCGCCTGTGGAATAGCCATCAAACCGCGCAGTTCAATGCGGGGCAGAGCGGCGATCTCTGCGACCAGTGCTGCTGCATTTTCCGGCAGGCAGCCTGCTTTACTCTCTTCACCGCTGATATTGATCTGGAGACAGATGTTCAGCGCAGGCAAGTGTTCGGGACGCTGTTCTGACAGGCGACGGGCAATTTTAATCCGGTCGACGCTATGAACCCAATCAAAACTTTCAGCAATCGGTCGGGTTTTGTTGGACTGAATCGGACCAATAAAATGCCAGCAAAGGTCGTCTAATGCCGATAATGCGTCTATCTTTTCCAGACTCTCCTGCAGGTAGTTTTCGCCAAAGTGGCGTTGACCGTGGTCGTAGGCCTGTTTCAGTTCGTCCGCAGTGCGGGTTTTACTGACCGCCAGCAGGGTAATGTCAGCCGGTTCACGACCGGTGGCGGTTGCAGCTTCATGGATCTGCTGCTGAACCTTAATCAGGTTGTTGTTGATACAGGGCATGGAGTAAATAACCTATCAGATTGGCTTGCTGCGTCTATTCTGCTAGAACTAGTGACTTCGTTGAAGGGGTCTTGGAAAACCACATACTATGGATATTACTGAACTTTTGTCATTTGCTGTACAGCAGAATGCTTCTGATCTACATGTGACGGCTGGGATGCCGCCGCTGATCCGCGTTGACGGCGATGTTCGGCGGATTAAATTGCCGGCAATGGAACACAAAGAGGTCCATTCGCTGGTGTATGAAATCATGAACGATAAACAGCGAAAAGAGTACGAAGAAAACCTGGAAGTGGATTTCTCGTTCGAGATTCCGGGGCTGGCGCGTTTTCGTGTGAATGCGTTTAACCAGAACCGTGGTGCAGCGGCTGTATTCCGTACTATCCCAAGTAAAGTATTGGGTATGGAAGAGCTGGGCATGGGCGGTGTGTTTCGTGACCTGTCCGAAAAAAACCGGGGATTGGTGCTGGTTACGGGGCCGACCGGTTCCGGTAAAAGTACCACGCTGGCGGCGATGATCGATTACATCAATGAGACCCGCTCAGACCATATCCTGACCATTGAAGACCCGATTGAGTTTGTACACGAGAGTAAGAAGTCGCTGATCAACCAGCGTGAAGTACATCGTGATACCCACGGTTTTTCCAACGCACTACGATCTGCCCTGCGTGAAGATCCGGATATTATTCTGGTCGGCGAGATGCGAGATCTGGAAACAATTCGTCTGGCACTGACCGCCGCCGAAACGGGCCACCTTGTTTTTGGTACACTGCACACTACCTCAGCGGCAAAAACCATCGACCGTATTATCGATGTATTCCCCGCTGCGGAGAAATCGATGGTGCGTTCAATGCTGTCGGAATCGTTGCAAGGCGTTATCGCTCAGACGTTGTTGAAGAAAAGTGGCGGTGGCCGTGTGGCGGCACATGAAATTATGATTGGTACACCTGCGATCCGTAACCTGATCCGCGAAGATAAGGTGGCGCAGATGTACTCTGCTATCCAGACTGGTGCAGCTTTCGGGATGAAAACACTGGACCAGAGTCTGGGAGAACTGCTGCAGAAAGGACTGATTGGCCGGGAATCGGCACGCGAAAAAGCTCAGAACCCAACTGCGTTCTAAATGCTGATGCTGTAAGGAGCATGCTGTGGATTTTACTCAGCTACTGAAAGTGATGGTGGACAGGGACGCGTCCGACCTCTTTGTGACGGCAGATGCACGTCCCACCATCAAGGTGGATGGCACGCTGAAGCCTCTCACCCGTGAGCCGATTAGCGGCGAGCAGTCTCGGGCGCTGGTCTTCAGCACCATGAATGATAAGCAACTGGCGGAATTTGAAGGCACACGCGAGTGTAACTTTGCCATCTCCATCCCCACGATGGGGCGCTTCCGTGTGTCGGCTTTTTATCAACGAGATGTACCGGGCATGGTATTGCGTCGTATCAACGACTACATCCCAAGCTTCGACGAATTGAATCTGCCAGAAGTGTTAAAAAGTCTGACGATGACCAAACGAGGCCTGATTCTGTTTGTCGGTGGAACCTCGACCGGTAAATCCACCTCTTTGGCCTCGATGATCGACTACCGTAATAGCAACAGCCGTGGTCATATCATCACGATTGAAGATCCGATCGAATTTATGCATCCGCATAAGCAGTGCATCGTAACTCAGCGTGAAGTTGGTATTGATACGGATTCCTTCGAAGTGGCGCTGAAAAATACCCTGCGTCAGGCTCCCGACGTGATCCTGATGGGGGAGATCCGTACCAAGGAAACGATGCAATATGGTATGACCTTTGCTGAGACCGGCCATCTCTGCCTGGCAACTATGCATGCGAATAACGCCAACCAGGCGTTGGACCGCATTATCAGCTTCTTCCCACCGGAACATCATGATCAGCTGTGGATGGATCTGTCGTTGAACCTGAAAGCGATTGTGGCTCAGCAGCTATTGCCAGCGAAAGACGGCAAAGGCCGCCGGGCAGCAATTGAGGTACTGATCAATACGCCATTGATTCAGGACTTGATTCGTAAGGGCAATGTCCACGAAATCAAAGAGGTCATGAAAAAGTCCACCAATCTGGGCATGCAAACCTTCGATCAGGCCTTGTTTACACTGTTCAAAGAAGGTGTGATCGATTACGACGTGGCACTGAACCATGCGGATTCAGCCAACGATCTGCGTCTGATGATTAAGCTGGATGCTAAGGCGAACCCTGAGCTGGATAAGATCGATGAAGCGGAATTCTCGCTGCAGGGCGAAGATGATTATATCGACGACCTGGGTGGAAATCCGATCAAGCCGAAGGGTAAATAAGTCACGAACCACATCGGTAAATTGACGCCGTATCGGATTGGATAGTTACCTTGCTGTTCAATCAAGATGAACCGGCGTCACTGGTGACCGGTGACACGCGAAAACGTTGGATTGGGGCTGGTTTAGGAGGCGTACCCAGAACCGCCTCAGGCGTGCCGTCAGCCACGATCCGGCCTTGTGCCATGACAATGACCCGGGTCGCGATTGCCGCAGCAATAGAGGGACGGTGTGTCGACAGCACTAACATATCGTCCGACTTCATACGTGCCTGCAGACAATTCAGAACATTTTTTTCTGTACGACCGTCTAATGCCGCCGTTGGCTCGTCCAGTAGCCAGAGCTTGGGGGCTGCGAGACAAACACGTGCCAATCCAACCAACTGCTTTTGTCCACCTGAGAGGCCTTCACCGCCTTCGCTAAGCGTAAGCTGCATGCCTTTAGGATGACAGTCTGCCACCTGATCCAGTCCGAGTTGCTGGCAGACCTCCTGAACATGACTGTCTTCAGTCTGCCCCGCCAGCGTCAGGTTGTCCTGTAAGGTGCCCTTAAACAACTGCACTGTCTGGGGCAGGTAGCCGATTGTTGTGCTCATAGCATCCGGCGTTTGTTGTTGTCCTGCATGGTCAGACAGCAGCACCTGTCCCTCGCTGGGACGATAGAGTCCCGCGAGTAGTTTTAGCAGCGTGGATTTTCCGGAGCCAATGGTGCCTAAAATAACCACGCGTTCACCCGCATTGATGCTGAGCTGCTTAATATCCAGTTGAGTGAGTGGCGAATGTTCGTACGCAAAGCGCAGATTGGTCAGTTTCAGCTGTTTCGGTGTGCGGGTGGATGTGGATACCGTTTCTGCTTGAGGGGTGATGGTTTCCAGCATCAGCAGTTGATCCAGATTTTTGAGTGTTTGCGCAACGTTTTGCCACTGGGCCATGTAGTTTACACTTTGGGCAACGGGGGAGATGACACGCCCTCCCAGAATACTGCAGGCGATCAATGTGCCTATGGTCAGGTTTCCCTGAGCAATCTGATAGACCCCCACCAGAATCGCTAATACGTAAGCACAGGTGGCGAGACTGGCGGATGAGATCAGGCCAAAATTGTTGATATCTTTCTGTCGGAGGCTGTATGCGCTGATGGATTCGGTGAGTGTTGCCCAGCGAGACTCAAACTGTGCGGTGGCATTGCCGGCGCGGATGGTTTCTGCACCCTGAAGGACTTCAACCAAGAGTCCCTGACGTTCGTTGCTGCGTGCCAATTGTGACTGGGTGAGGCTGTGTAAGCGCTGCTGAGTCATAAAGCCAAGGAGCAAGGCGAGTGGGAACATGGCGGCGTATACCCAGCCGACCATGCCGCCGATGATGCCGATAGTCAGCACAAACATGAGTGCGAAAGGCAGATCAACCAGCGCAAATAATATGCTGGAAGAGAAAAAATGGCGCACAGAGTCCAGACCGGATATCTGAGACGCCAGGGTACCCAAACTGCGTGGTCGCTTGTCGAGTTGCAGATGCATGATATGGGAAAACACCTGCTGTGATACCGCTTTGTCGACCTGTGCGGAAACCTGATCCAGGATCCGGCCACGTAAACGCTTTAACAGCCAATCGATCAGAATGACCCCGGCCATGGCTGAGACCAGCATCCAGAGGGTATCAAAGGCCAGCGTGGGAACGACCTTATCGTAAACCTGAATCGCAAACAGGGAGGTCGCCAGTGCCAGTAGGTTGATAATCACGGTGGCTGCGGCAACGACGATAAACCAGCGTTTGTCGCGGAATGTTTCACGCATAATCATCCGGATCGCGATGCTGCTATCGGTCGACAAACAGCTGAAGGGTGTCCACCGAGCTTTGTGTTGAGGCGTAGCCTGTTCAGTCATCATTGCAGCGTTGAGTCAGGTCGTTAAGGAGGTCCTCCGATGCTATCAATCGGTGATACAGGGCATCTACCGATGCTTTCTGATGGTTCCTGACATTTTCTGACGTGAGCTTAGGAATAGACCTGCCAACGTCTGTCAGGGATCGTGGCGGCTGTGTTGCCTCAATTGCCATAAAGGGGCGGCAACGATGCACACCAACCTTATCAAGGAGGGGGTGAGCCCCAGCATCAGATGGCAGATCTATTCCTGAACTCGCTCAGGGTAAAAGCTGAAAGTAACGGGTCATACCGGCATAGCCAGGCTTTCAGGGATCGCTGTCAGTAGCAGCGGGTCAACGGTATTCAAGTTCGCGTCCAGCCCCTGATCTGAAAACAGAGTGTCGGTCACGCTTGTATCGGTCTGAGTGTGAGGTGTGTGAGCATCCGAGATCAGGGTGTCAGGAATTAGGTGTTCATAGAACTCTCCCATGATCTCCTGTTCCCAAAGATCACTAACAATCTCTTGTGCCAATTCCACATCAACTTGACTGAGCGTGGTTGTGTCAGGTGTTGATGTCTTAGTGTCGTTAGCAAACTCCGTTGGATCGATTGGGCAGGTGGCATAGCTGTTAAAGCTATCATCGCTAAGAGACACCGCATCATGGATGGTATCGACTTCCAGAATGACCGATGGGCTGGGTGTGCCGTCATTAACCTGATAATTCACCGAAAGGTAACCGATGCCTGCCGTGCTGATAATAGCGCTGTTGATTTCGATATGTGCCATACCGTCAGGCTGAATGTCTGTGCTACACAGGACCTTTGTAACGGACTTATCGCCCCAGTTCACGGTGACTGAGTCACCCGCGGTAACGCCGGATACAACGACGGATACGCCGGAGTTTCGCGTTTGCGCATCGACACCATCGGCCGGAACATCGACGATAGGCGGCTGAATCAGACTCGTGTTGATATCTGCCAGATGGGCATTGGTGCCCGCTTCAAATGCGCTAATGCCCTCTTTAAGTAAAAGGACCGCACCTTGTGTCAGCGCCAGAACATCACCATTAGAGCTGATCGCGTTCTCCAAGCGGTTGAGTGTCGTGGTGAGGTGACCGGTTGTTTGGTCGGCCCCGGAGAGAGAGGCGAGCACCAAACCGTAATGTTCGGAGATACTGACACCGTCTTCTGCAGCGAAGTGCTGGTCCAGCACGGTCGTCACGGGGGCAAGTACGTCCTCAACGCCAAACAGTTTGCCAATCTTATCGTTCATCTCCAGATTGCCTGGCGTTACATTATGCCCAATCAGATTCGCTTCGCGCGCGGCCAGTTCTGTCAGTGGTGTAACGCTGACAAACAGATCATCGCCATCGGCAAAGGCCATCGCGCGCAGGGAGGTATCCAGGCTGGTGAGGTTATCGGTTGTTTCGTCGATATAATCCCCTTCCACGCCGTTACTGTCTTCCAGTACCACCAGAATAGGCCCTTGATAGTCTTTCGTAATAGAGAGATCAGATTGGCTGGTGGTTGGATCGATGGTACCCATACCGATCAATGTACCAAAACGATCATAAATCGAGATACTGGCATCGGATTGGAACTGACCTGCGGTGGCAGCAACGGTGAGGCTGGCATGCTCGCTGACTGCAATCTCTTTATCCGGCTCGGCTTTTGCCTCTGGGATATCGGCTACGGAGGTGTCTTCTGTGCTGCTCAGGGCAGTGTCAGTTTGATCGCTATCGCTGTTGATCGGCACATACTGCCACCAAACAATGCTTTCGAGGGTATTGGGTTCTTGGTTGCCGCTGATGGCGAGTTCCGCGCCAGGCTGCAATGAGCCGTTGATGCTATACAGCGTGTCACTGTCCGCCCCATAGAAATCATCAATATTCGCCACGGCTTTATCGGCTACGCGGACTTCCAACTGGTCGCCTTTGCGCACCAGAAGCAGGTCATCGGGATTGATTTCGGTATTCGTATCAACGACAGAATAGATAGCACCTTGCTTGGCGGTAATTTGGAAAATCTGATTTAGAGGGTGCTCGACCACTTGCTGGTCCTTCAGCACTTCTCTTAGTACGAGATTTTTCATCGCTAAGCTCCTGTTGTTGTGAATTTACCGCGTGGCGGCAAGGTATGAACAGGATATTAGCAAGAACACAAATTCAACAACCACCTACGAAAAACGATGGTTTCTGACATTTTCTGACATTGAGGAAGAGGTGTTTGGGATCAGCAGCTCAGTTTGTATCCCAAACCGTGGACAGTCACGATAGGGGCTTCATGTTCTGTTTCCTCTTTGAGTTTCTTTCTGAGACGGCGGATCAGCGATTCCAGCGCGCGGTTACCGTATTCGTCGTCGGGATAGGACAGAGCCTGCAAAATTTCGTCACGGGTAGTTTCGCCGCCGTTATCTGAATACTGGCTTAAGGTACGGATCAGGCGATGTTCTTTGGTGGTTAACTTACAGCTGACGTTATTGGGGGAGGTCAGCGTGGCATGCTCATCACAGAATATCCAACGACCACTTTGCGGGCTTGGAGATTCTGCAACGACATTGACCCGGTCGTGCAGGTTGCGGATAGCAAACACCAACTCTTTCGGTGACGCCGGTTTTTGGATAAAGATGTCCGCGCCGTTTTCATACGCTGCGACCCGGTCCGGATTACTACAGCGGGCGCTTAGAACGATAATGCCCGGTTTGTTTGCTGAACCGGAGAGCTGGGAAACGATGGTATGACCGCAGTCGTCAGGTAAACCGAGATCCACAATAGCGACATCACAGGGGGCTTCCTGATAGGCTGCCATAAACTCCTTTACCGACGCGGTACCTCGAGCATTAATGCCACTCAGTTCGAGAAATTCCAGCAGCAACGAACGAAGGTCCTCATCGTCTTCAGCGACAAGTGTGTTGATATCAGTCATAGTCCTGCTTAGATCCGTTGTTCATTCCGTTGTTCATTCCGTTGTCAGGTTGCTGTAGAGATTGTCTCTCTAGTACCTGATCCTGATAGAGCTCGGTTGTCCTGCGCAGACGGCTGCTTAGCGATTTAAGCATTTCTAGCGCGAATGCCGGGTCTTTCCGAATACGGTGCATCAACCCACCGCCGCCAATGGTGGTGACACGTGTTTCACCAACGGCGTGAATATCGGCACTGCGCGGCAGGCCTTCTAATAGCGACATCTCACCAAAAAAGTCACCCGTTTCAAAGCGTTGTAGTAACACTTTTTCGCCATTAATAACGTTGGACGCTTCTGCTCCACCTTCAAGAATGATGAACATTTTGGTGTCGGTTTCTCCTTGCGCGACAATGAGTTCACCGTCGGAAAAACTGAGCGCAGGGGCGGCTTTTTGATCTGGCATGGACATTATTCGGTAACAGCCTCAACAAGAAAGATACAAGGTTTTTAAAGATTTTCGTCGTTAAAATAAGGGAATGAAAGTGTCACTTTTGTCCCAACTGCAACGGTGCTTTCAAGTGATACCGTACCACCAGCGCTCTCAGTGTAGAGTTTTACCAGATAAAGACCAAGACCCATGCTTTGCTTGGGATCGGTGTTTTTTCCACGGTAATAACGCTCGAATATGTGTGATTGCTCCTCTGGGGCAATGCCTTTTCCGTGATCGGCAACAGAGACATAAATATTGCGCTCATCCAGCGTGGTGTTAATAGTCACTGCTGCACCATCAGAATATTTTGCGGCGTTACTGATGATGTTATCGAGGCAGGTGGCGAGTATTTCCGGTGGGGTATTGATGTAGATCTCATCGTCGACACAGCGATGCACGTCAAATGGGTTTTTATAGATAATCCGGGCAGCATTGACCGAGTCTTGAAGACCATAAAAGAGACCGCTGACGTTGTCGTCGTGCTCAAATCTGCGTTTTTTACCGGGGATGGTTTCGATCAGCGCCACCAGCCGCTTGATGGCCTTTTCGATGGCATTAAATTTGGCCTGAGAGTTGGCGATTGTGCCGTCGATCTGTTGTTCCAGAATCGAACACGAGTTTTGAATGATGGCCAGCGGTGTGCGGTATTCGTGGGAGATCATATCGAGAAACGTCTGTTTCTCTTCACGTGTCGCTACCAACTGATCCAGGCTATGGGCCAGATCGCTTTCCGCGGCTTTGCGACGTTCGATTTCGGCTTTTAAGTTTCGTCTGCCGAGCATCAGGTAAAGGGCGAATGCCAACAGAGTCAGGGTTAGCAGGGAATAAACGATAAATGCCGTGGTGCGATAAAACGGTGTTTCTGGCCGTCTTGTTTGGAACAGTAAAGCGTTCAGATCGGGTTTTTTGCTCAGAATACCGCTGCGTAAAAACGTATCTGCAATATGCTGCCAACGCCCCGAATTCATATAGCCGATCTCAACCAGATCAGGACGGATGAGTTTGCTCATCTCCTGTGCCTCAAATCTCAGGTGTTCGCGGCTGTGCTGGGCATTGTAGTGGGTTTGGATCACATTGATGGTTTGTTCTACATGCTGAAGTGCATAGTCCCAACCCTCCAGAGTAGCTTTGCGAAAGGCCTTAACCAGTTCTGGTTTGTCGTTGATCAGTGTGTCAGTGGTAAAGAAGTTATCGCCGTAAAAATCAATGCCGCGGCTTCTGGGGTGGAAGATCTGATATTTAACCCCTTGCTGATTCAGCAAAAAGGGTTCGTCGGTGGTATAGATCGACATGCTATGTATCTGATCATCGATAAACGGCTGCACCGAAAATTCATGTTTCTCGGTATTCAGTTTCTCGATGTTCAGGCCTTCATCGCGGAACAGAGCCCAGAGGTCGGCAGCGTTGGGTTCCAGCATCAACGATTGGGTTGATATGTCCTGTAATGTGGCCGGTGTGCTCTGATAGCGGCTGATCAGTGCCTGAGGTGAGTGTTGAAAAATAACGCCGAGTACGACAACGGGTTTACCTTGAGCGCGGTAATAGATCAGGTCGGATGTACCCACGCCAAAATCGGCCTGCCCGCTGGTGACCTCATTGACCACACTTAATCCCGGGCTTGCAGGCTTTAATGTCACATCCAGCCCGGCTTTTTCGTATAGCCCCAATTCCTTGGCCATGTAGTAACCGGCGAACTGAAACTGATGGCTCCATTTAAGCTGAACGGTAACGGGTGTCAGCGCCGCTGAGGCCTGTTGAATACTGCAAAGATAGAGGAAAGCAACGCAATGCAGACAACGTCTGACAAATCGGGCGCGGTCAAAAATGGAAGGGAGGTGTCGCATCAATGGGCAGCATAGATTAGTTATTTTGAACTCATGCTACCTTCGAACGCGGGCGGAGGCGAACCCTGTTTTTTGTAGGATTGGTTAAATAGAAACAAACCCTGAGGGTATATTTGCCCTCAGGGTTTTACCGGTCGGTGATACGCGAGCGTATCATCGACCAACAGCAGAAGGTTTATCGCTGAAAGACCACGTTGCCATCGATCAGTGTATGAGTGACCTGACCTTTGAGGGCGTATCCCATAAATGGCGTGTTTTTACCTTTGGAGAAACTCTCTTCTTCCGTCAGGGTCCAGCGGGCATCAGGATCAAACAGACAGATATCAGCGGCTGCACCGGTCTGCAGTGTTCCGCTGTCTAAGCCCAGAATCTGAGCCGGCTGAGAGGTGAGTTTTTCCAGCAGCTGCGGCAACTCCATCAATCCCTGATCCACCAGCATCAGCGACAGTGGCAGCAGGGTTTCCAGACCGGTCATACCCGGTTCAGTGGCTGCGAACGGGGCATCCTTTGCTGCGGCTTCGTGTGGCTGGTGGTCAGAACACAGTGCCTGGATACCACCGGCAATCAGTGCCTGACGCAAGCCTGCACGGTCCAGCTGGCTACGCAGTGGCGGGATCAGATGGAACGCACTGTTAAAGCCGTTGACGTTCTCATCGGTCAGCAGCAGGTGGTGGATTGCCACATCGGCACTGACATTCAAACCACGTTCACGGGCTTCCATCACCATGCGCACTGAGCGCTCGCAGGAAAGTTGTCCAAAGTGAGCACGGACACCGGTCTGCTCAACCAGCGTCAGGCAGCGCGCAACTTCGATGGTTTCCGCCGCTTCCGGGATACCGTTCAGACCCAGACGGGTAGAGGTGGTATCTTCGTGCATGTGGCCGCCAGCGGTCAGTGATGCATCCTGTGGCTGAAACTGTACCAGCAAGTCGTGGGTTGCGGCATATTCCAGACAACGCATCAGCACCAGCGAATTGGCCACAGGCTCACGGGAGTTGGTAAATGCGATACAGCCAGAGCTGGCCAGCGCATGCATTGGCGCCAGCTGTTGGCCGGATAAACCTTTCGTCAGCGCGCCCATTGGCAACACTTTAGCTTTACCCAGATCTTCACAGCGCTCAAGGATCAGCTCAGCGACGGCGGTGGTATCGATCACCGGATTCGTTGTCGGCGGGGTCACTAATGTGGTCACGCCACCTGCAAGTGCGGCCTGAGTTTCGGTCGCCAGTGTGCCTTTAATGGTATAGCCGGGTTCCCGCACATGTGCGCAAAGATCTATAAAACCGGGGCTGACCACCTGGCCTGTTGCATCGATGGTCTGCTCGGCGTTAAAGCCTTCCGGTGCGTCACCAATCGCGGCAATTTTACCGTCACTGATATACAGGTCGGTTACCTGATCCAGCTGCTGTGCCGGATCAATAACGCGTCCACCCTGAATCTTAATATTCATCTGCGTTATTCCCCACTCTTCAGCTGCAGTTGTTTCTCTGTGGCCTGTCCGCTCATAGACATCGACATCACGGCCATACGCACGGCGATACCGTTGGTAACCTGATCAAGGATCAGTGAACGTGGGCCATCTGCGACCGATGAGGCGATCTCTACGCCGCGGTTGATGGGGCCCGGATGCATGACTACCGCTTCAGGGTGAGCCAGTGCCAGCTTCTCTTCGCTCAGACCGTAGAGTTTGTAAAATTCAGACTCGCTTGGCAGCAGGGCGCTGTTCATACGTTCTTTCTGCAGGCGTAACATCATCACGACATCGACGTCTTTCATGCCCTGTTCCATGTCGGTAAAGACACGCACGCCCAATGCTTCGATATGACGCGGCAGCAGCGTTTGTGGTGCAATGACACGGATCTCTGCAGCCCCAAGGGTGCGTAGCGCATGGATCTGGGAGCGCGCCACACGGCTGTGCAGGATGTCGCCCACGATGGCCACAGTCAGCGGAGCAAAGTCGCCCTTGTGGCGGCGGATGGTCAGCATATCCAGCATCGCCTGCGTCGGATGAGCATGACGGCCGTCACCGGCATTGATCACCGCAACCTTGGGGGTTACGTGTTCAGCGATAAAGTGTGCCGCACCACTGTCAGAATGACGCACGACAAACATGTCGGAGTGCATCGCTTCCAGCGTCATCAGGGTGTCTTTCAGGGTTTCGCCCTTAGAGGTGGAGGATGTGCTGATGTTGAGGTTCAGCACGTCTGCCGACAGGCGTTTTGCGGCCAGCTCAAAGGTTGATAACGTACGGGTACTGGATTCGAAAAACAGGTTTACCACGGTCTTGCCGCGCAGCAGCGGGACCTTTTTTACCTGTTGTTCGCCCATATCTACGAAAGAATCTGCAGTATCGAGAATCTCCGTCAGGATTTCGCGGGACAGACCTTCCGTGGTCAGATAGTGCTTCAGCTGTCCTTCGCTATTGAGTTGGATCTGGTTGGGATCGGTTTGCTCAAACATAACGCTCGCTCAAATTCTGTCTCAGGGACGTTCGCGGATTTCGAGGGTCAATGGATCGGGGCCTGTCAGCTTGATCAGCTGATTGTCACCCAGACTCAGAGTGCCGCCGACGACATCGGCCTGAATCGGCAGTTCGCGCCGCTCCAGATCCAGCAACGTAATCAGGGTCACTGATGCCGGACGGCCGTAATCAAACAGTTCGTTCATCGCGGCGCGGATGGTGCGACCGGACATGATCACATCATCAACCAACAGGACGTGGCGTCCCTCGGTGGCGGCTGGCAGCTGTGAGGGTTTCACTTTAGGGTGGAGGCCCACCTGGGTGAAATCATCACGGTAGAAGGAGATATCCATTACACCCAGCGGATCTTTCAGACCCAGCTGTGAGTGCAGGCGTTCGGCAAGCCAGACGCCGCCGGTGTGAATACCTACCATTAAAGGGTCTTCAATCTTACGCTGGCTGATCAGGGCGCTAAGCTCCTGACTCATTTTATCCAGCAGTGCGTCTACACTAGGACTGCCCGACGTCATAGAGGTCCTCCAATCGGGTATGGCTTGGGATGCGGGTAGGGCTGTTAAACCAGCTTTCGAGAATCAGTTGTGCCGCGATTCCGTCCACAGATTCTTTGCGAAAGTTACTGCTGCCACCCGCAGCAAAATGAATTTCTTTGGCTTCTGATGTGCTCAAGCGTTCGTCCATCAGGAAAACCGGGCACTTATAGCGTTCATGCAGACGGTTGGCGAATTTACGCGCACGGCGCGCCATCTCGCTGATTGTGCCGTCCATGTTGAGGGGGATACCCACCACCATAGCCTGCGGTTGCCATTCTTTGATGACGGCGGAAAGTTTGTCCCAGTCGGGAATACCATCGCGAGCTGCCATGGGAGGCAGTGCGGTTGCTGTGCCGGTGATCGACTGTCCATAGGCAAGGCCCATGCGGGATGTGCCAAAGTCGAAGCCAAGCACCTGTTGAAAATCATCGCTCATGGAAGCTCAGGCGTGTCCGGTGTCTGCTGTCAGGAGATCGAGGTTGATACCGAGCAGCATTGCGGCTGCATTCAGGCGCTCCTCAATCGGAGTGCGGAACATTATATCGGAATTCGCCGGACAGCTTAACCAAGCATTGTCGCTGATCTCCTGCTCCAGCTGGCCTGCGCCCCAACCGGCATAACCTAACACCACTAAACGTTCGGTGGGGCCTTTACCCGCAGCGATATCTTCCAGAATATCAATCGATGTTGTAAGGCTGGTATTGGCGTCAACATCGCTGGTGGCATTCCAGTGACCCGAATCTGCAGGGTGAAGAATAAAGCCGCGTTCGGGCTGTACAGGGCCGCCAAAATAAACCGTTTCATCCTGGAGGTTATCTGTTGTGCCCAGGTTGAGGTGGCTGAACAGGGTGTGGAGTTCGACCGGAACTGCGCGATTGACGATGATTCCCATCGCCCCTTCATCACTGTGCTCACACAGATAAATAAGCGACTGCGCAAAGTAGCGATCTTGCATGTGAGGCATGGAGAGCAGGAAGTGCCCACGGAGGTTAGTGGTATGTGACATTACGACTCCTGCTGTTTCGAGATACACTCACAGGTTTCAGTATACGACAGTATCGTTTTCAAATTTCCATATCCGGATAATTTCAAGTCGGTCTGTTGTCTTGCGCATCTCGACCGGAAAGGGTCGAAAGGGTGCTGAAAGCTGTACGATACGGATGGCTGCCTGATCCAGTTCTGGATATTCAGACGGTGACAGTATAGCGACTTCATCCAAGGTTCCGTCGGCATTCAGGGTGACCAGCAGACGCAGCTGTCCGCTCAGTTTCTGACGCCGGGCTGACTCTGGATAATTCAGTGCACCAATGCGTTGCACTTTCTCACGCCAGTGCATCAGGTAGCTATTTTCCAATGCACTGTTATAGCGACTACCTTGTAAACGTTTGGTCCGTTGGCCGACGGGTGCGGGTTCAAGCATATCCAGCGGAGTTTCTCGTGCCATGCTCAGGCTGCGTGCGAGCAGGCTGCTGGCCGAAATATTAGGTTTTGATGGCTCGGCCTTTTTCTCAGTAATGGAACTTGGTTTTTTCGTGAATGTTGCTTGCTGAGGCTGTACTGCTTTTTTAACC
>NZ_JBFGYC010000009.1:0-24175 GCF_041587635.1 Pontibacterium sp.
CACTGCTGGCCAGTGCGTTTAGGAAAGCCGTACAAGCCTTACCTGTCGAACTACACGATCAGATTCTTGCACGCTGGTACAGGGTCAATATCGAGCAGGCACGCGATTACACTCTCTTACTGGTGCTGGTCGCCTTGCTGTCCGTCATTGCCGCATTCCTCTCCTATCGCAACTACAGCAGCCGAAAATTCAATGCCCAACTGGCTAAGGTCAATGCGCGCCTGAGTGACCGGAACCGACGATTAGAACAACTCGGGAAAAGAGATTACCTGACCGGCGTTTATCACCGGATTAACATGGACTCAGAACTGGAAAAGGATATTGATCACTGTGCCAGTCAAGGCCAGCCCTTGCATGTCATCCTGTTCGATCTGGATAACTTCAGTCAGATCAACATCGAGCATAGTCACCCCGTCGGCGACCTGCTGCTGATAGAGGTGAGCCGACTGGTTGAGGAGCGACTGCCCGACAACACATATTTTGGCCGCTGGGGCGGCGATAGTTTTCTGATTTTATGCCCCCAGTCGTCCGCCGAAGACACTCAGAAAATCGCTGAAGTGCTGCATACCATCATCAACTGTCATCGCTTCAGTGAGAATGTGCACCTGAGTGCTACCGTTGCTGTCGCCACCTGTCATCCGCACGAGCATCAGTCTAAGTTGATGAAAGAGATTGAGCAGCTGATCCGGGACAAAAAGAAAGAGGGACCGGGACAGCTCGCCAACCTGACAGTAGATACCGCCGAGTGAAGCACACAGAACGATCCGGCTGGCTTCAGTCGATTTAATTGTCTCTGACATCCGCAACGCTACATTGACGAAGATCGCTCAATTCGTGCTCCCCCTCATCTCCAAAATGACGCTTTGCTGATCGCCAAATCCCAACTATTCTGTCACAGTTATTTGTTACGCTGATGCAGCATAATATTTCAGATCCAGCACTGCAGTTACACTCAATTTGCCAGGAGGCATTGAACCCATGGAGTTAAGAGCACTTATTGCAGTCGTCGCTCTCGCGTTTACCACGACCGCATTCGCACAATCGAAAGACCAGGTAGAGTCTCCTATCGCGTCTCTTCCGGCCTTAAACGCACAGCAAGCGCAAACATCGATCTCCGGTCTCTCCTCGGGTGCATTTATGGCCGCACAGTTTCACATCGCCTATTCCGAAGACTTGGTCGGGGCCGGTGTGGTGGCCGGAGGCCCATGGAACTGTGCAGGCAGTAATCCACTGGTTACCCCACTGCTCACCGCGGTGTCGACCTGTATGAATCCGTGTAAATACACCTGGTTCTGCCCGGATTCCCTGTTCCCGGACAGCACCTTCTTGTCCAATCTCGCGAAAGACAATGCACAGGAAGGCACTATCGATGATGTAGCGAATATTCTGGACGATAAGATCTATATCTTCTCAGGGCAGTCCGATGAAACCGTTGTCACTCAGGTGGTTGATAGCACAGAAGATTTTTACCTGAAGCTGGGAGTAGACTCCTCTCAAATCCGCTACAACACCTCTGTTAATGCCGGACATGCGTTTATTACCAACAACCCGGCTGATACGGTGTGTGACGAAACCCAACCGCCATTTATCAACAACTGCGATCTGGAACAGGCCACACGCCTGCTCGACCATATCTACGGTGACCTGCAACCACCTGTCGGTCGTCTTACCGGCGAACTGTTGCGCTTCAATCAGCGTGAATTCTTCGAATCCGATATGACCAGCATGGATGACGCGGCTTACGTCTATATTCCGAGAGCCTGTAAAGAAACGTCCTGCCGTGTGCATGTGGCATTGCACGGGTGCCAACAGGGCATTGGCACATTGGGCACGGGCTACGTTATGGGCACGGGCTATAACGAAGTGGCGGACAATAATCAGATCATCGTGCTTTATCCACAAATCCGTAAGTCCGAACCTCTGCCATATAACCCAAAAGGCTGCTGGGATTTCTGGGGATACAGCAGCGGTGATACGCCTCCGTACACCTACTATAAAAAAGAGGCCCCACAGATGGTCGCAATTAAGAAAATGATCGATCGCCTGACAACAACCGATAGCTGGCCTGCTCAATCAGCCACCACCCCTTAAGCCTATATAATCTGGTTTTATACCCTTATGCAGTTGCTCATACATCGGACCGGGCCGTCATTCCGGTGTATGAGTCCACGCTCATCACGTCCTTAATCAACACTGAAACACCCCGTTATATCTTTATACACTGCACCTGGGGCTCAAAATTCATCCTCGCAACTCGTTTTTGATCAAACATTCTTGATATGGATCAACTAGCCTCGCATCCCTCCTGTTTGGCTCCATGACATATCGAGATTTCAATCTATCCTTCCTGCTCCTGTTATCCGTTATACAAATAATTACAGTTTTCATTTCGTCCATGCATCCAAATTATCAATACCTGTTATCAACTATCAGCCAAGCGGCATACTCACTGGTTGTATTTTTAAAGCGTTCCCTCCGCCATAAAAGCACCCTGTTTAAGGTGGCGGCATTTGCGTTGATCTACGCCATCACGGGCGCCGCCACCCTGAATTTTCTTTCAGTGGATTATCAGCTCCTCAATATGTGGGTCTCCACTGGATTAGCCCTGTCCGTTTTGCTCACCGGCGGTCTGAAATACTGGCCTGGAATCCTGATTGGGACAGTGCTTGGTGGCATCTGGATTGATGGCACACCGGGTTTGTTATTGGGAGTGGGGATAGGAAATACTCTGGGCGCGCTAGCGGCAGTGGGCTACCTGAAGCATAGTTACCACACCACACTGCGTATGCAGACCTTCAGAGATTACTTTCACATTGCCATGGCAGGCCTTGTGTGTGCGGCAACATCGGCCACACTGGGTACGTTCTCAAGGTGGCTTTTCCCTCCTGACGCCCCCCTCAATCTCATCTATGACTTTATCCATTGGTGGCAGGGTGACCTCATCGGTGTGCTGGTGATATCAGTATCGATATTGGTTTGGAAAACACCGCCGAAAGTGGCGTACTCCCATTCATTGCTCAGTGAAGTGTTCTTTTTCGTCGTTGTGACCCTTTTGGCCGCTTTTGCTATCTTTTCAGACGGTGCCAGTGGCTGGCTTGAGTCCTACCTGATGTTCGCCTTTGTTGCTTGGGGCGGTGTCCGCTTCCAAATGCACGGCGCACTGTTTGTCATTTCAGTATGTACATTTCTGGGAGTCGCATATCTGGTCGAAGGTACGGTCAGCACCGGGGAACTGCAGCCCATTCATGGCCTGACAAACTTCTGGATGTTCCTTATGGCACTATCCGCCATCGGCACGGTACTGGCCCTCTCTATTCAGGAAAAGCAGCAACTGGAGAACGCGGCCATCACCCGCAGCGAAGTCCTTCAAAAGCTCTATCAGGGTGCGACACTTTCCGAAGTCCTCGACTTTGCGCTACAGCTGATTGAACGGGACAACCCGGATTTTCGCTGCTGTGCGGTTATCTACAACAACAACGCATCCCACATCGAACATATCAGTGCCCCTGGATTAAAAAGACATGCAAATGATCGGGCCCTTGAAACCATTGCCCAGCAAAGTTTATCGGACTGCGCCCGGCAACGCTTAACCGTGGTAGATGTCAGATGCGAAAGCGATTGGTCCGCCCACCGCAATATTGCCGAGGCATTAAATATACGCTCAGGTTACTCAACCCCCATCATGGGAAAAAGTGGCAAACAGCTCGGCGCTTTTTCCATCTATAAGAAATACAGCGGAACCCCCTCGGGGATTGAACGCAGACTGGTGAGCCGTATCGCCACGCTGATGGCGTTGGTCGTTGAGCAGAATCGTCTGTCGGAAGATCTGCAGCTGGCATCACTGATTTTTGGCAATAGTAGCGAAGCGATGACGGTCACCGATGCCAACGGCCTGATTTTAGCGGTGAACCCAGCCTTTACCGCCGTAACCGGTTACGAGTTTTCCGAAGTCAAAGGCCAGAAAACCAGCATCTTAAGTTCCGACCTGCAAGACCGCTCTTTTTACCAAAAGATGTGGCACTCACTGTCAGAAACCGGCGCCTGGCAGGGAGAGATCTGGAACAAAAAGAAAAGTGGAGAACTCTACCCTGAATGGCTCACCATCAATACCGTCTATAACAATGACGGTCTGCCTCATCGCCGGGTCGCCCTGTTCTCGGATCTGTCTGCGCAGAAGGAATCAGAGAAGCTGATCTGGCAGCAGGCCAACCTGGATGCACTGACCTCCTTGCCCAACCGCACCATGTTCCAGGATCTGCTAACCAGCACTATGTGTGAAGCCGATTTCTCCGGTTTACCCATGGCCCTGCTGTTTATCGACCTGGACCGATTTAAAGACGTCAACGATTCTCTCGGTCACCATCAGGGTGATGATCTTTTGAAGCAGGTCGCTACACGTATCAGTAGCTGTGTGCGCCAGTCCGATGTGGTAGCGCGCTTGGGTGGCGACGAATTTACGGTAATCCTGAAGCAGGTATCGGATGCCCTCAGTCCGGAACGTGTCGCCTCCGACATCATCAACAGTCTGTCATCGGCTTACACCTTAAACGACGGTGAAGTGAACTATCTATCCGCCAGCATCGGCATCAGCCTGTATCCAAATGACGCTCAAGACTCCGAGACACTGCTTAAAAATGCGGATCAGGCGATGTACATGGCCAAGCGTCAGGGGCGTAACCGTTTTCAGTTCTTTACGCCACAAATGGAAGAGGAAACGCGCGAGCGCATCCAACTGACCTCGGACCTGAAAACAGCCACCCAAAAACAGGAGATGGTGGCCTATTACCAACCCATCATCGATCTGCAAAACGCATCAGTATATAAAGCCGAGCTTTTATTACGCTGGATACATCCCAAACGCGGTTTTGTCAGCCCGGCCGATTTTATTCCTCTGGCGGAAGAGACCGGTATCGTCGTAGAAATCGGTGACTGGGTATTTATCGAAGCCATCAAACAGGTCGAACTGTGGCGTAAACAGTTTGATGAGCGTTTCCAGGTCAGTGTGAACGCGTCTCCGATTCAGTTTCAGGATGCCGACGGCAAACTGTCTAACTGGACCACGCTCATGGAACAACGCGGCGTGTCGGGTGATGCCGTCGCGATCGAGATCACAGAAAATTTGCTTATGCAGTCCGGTGATAAGGTCACCGACACACTCAAAGGGTTCCGGACGGCGGGACTGAGTATTTCATTGGACGACTTTGGAACCGGCTATTCGTCCCTCTCTTATCTGCGGCAACTGGATATCGACTTTCTTAAAATCGATCAGTCGTTTGTCCGCAATCTGACACCGGACTCCAGTGAACTGTCATTGTGCGAAGCAATCATCGTGATGGCACACAAACTGGGTATCAAAGTCATAGCAGAAGGCATTGAAACACCAGAACAAAAGGCGCTGTTAACTCAAGCAGGATGCGACTACGGCCAGGGTTACCTGTTCTCCAAACCGGTACCGGCCAGCCAATTTGAGGATTGGTACCAACACCATCACGTCGAGCCATGTGCAAAATAGGCATTCATCCTAAATGAAAAACAAGATTACGCCGATCAACCACGAGCGCGTTTTGAAAGCGAGTGACTTCATCGTTTCGAAAACGGATGCATCGGGTCGGATCACCTACTGCAACGAGATATTTATCGAGCTTTCCGGGTATTCCGAAGAGGAGCTTTTAGGCGCACAGCACAACATCGTACGCCATCCGGACATGCCCCGCGGCGTGTTCCACTTTCTCTGGACCACAATCAACGAGGGCCGGGAGTGCTTTGCCTACGTTAAAAACATGGCAAAGGACGGCAGTTATTACTGGGTGTTTGCCAACGTCACCCCCGATCCCGGTCCTGATGGTCGACCTGCCGGTTATTTCTCGGTGCGACGCAAACCCCATCAGGATGCGATTGCCATCATGACGGATATCTATGCTGCGATGCTGGCCGAAGAACAAAAAGCCGGTCCACGCAACGCCATTGAAGCCTCTCTCAATCTACTCAATTCAAAACTTGAGCAACTCAATCTCAGCTATGAAGAATTTATCCTTTCTATCTAAGGCAACGTACGAAGTTGTCTTTCTTAACGCATTACTATTCATCGCCGGGCTGATTGGTGTGGCCTCCCATGGCTGGCAACCCTTGGACTGGTTATGGCTTGGCTCCCTGATGATGTTTGGGATCGGCAGTGCCTATTTCTACCTGCGCCAGCTGAAAATAGCCCTATCCCCCCTAACCGAAATTGCCCGTGTCGCCAGCGAGATCAGTAACGGTCAGTTAGGTTCACGCATCACCCATATCCGTCGTAAAGACAATCTGGGCGAGGTCTGCTGGCATTTCAACAATATGCTGGATCAGCTGGAAACCTGCTTCCGCGAACAATCCACCGCTCTGAAATTCGCCAGTGAAGGCAAATTTTTTCGCAAGATGCAGACCTCGGGTTTGCACGGCGCTTACCTCGAAGCACTGGAGCAGGGCAACGCCTCACTGGACATTTTGCTGGATAACCATAAACGGGAGATGCGCAATAAACTGCTATCCAATCTGGGGCACCTGAACGCTGAGAATTTACTGAAGAATATGTCCACCAGCCAATCCGATATTCTCGGTATCGTCGCCGCCACTGAAGATCTGGAAGCATTGTCCGCGAAGAATGCACATGCCGCAGAGGAAAGTATCCACTCCATGACCGAGATGAGTGCGACCTTCAGTAATCTGGTCAATAAGATCGACCAGACCGCGCAAGCGGTGGAGGACTTTAACGCCCGTCAGGAGGAGGTATCCAACTCGGTCAATCTGATCACCACCATTGCTGATCAAACGAATCTGCTTGCCTTGAATGCGGCCATTGAAGCTGCCCGAGCGGGAGAACACGGGCGCGGTTTTTCGGTGGTAGCGGATGAAGTCAGAAGTCTGGCTGAACACTCGAAGAAAGCCTCGTCCGAGATCTCGGACGTGATGCAAGCACTGCGCAGCGACTCCGCCCGGATGCTGAGCAACACCTCCGCCATGCGCGAGATGTCGACCACTTCAAGCAATACGCTAGGACGTTTTGAAGAGCACTTCAACGAAGTCGCCACTGCGTCCAATATGGCCCTGTCACGCATCAGTTACATCCATGATGTGAGCTTTGCGTCCCTCGCCAAGCTTGAGCACTTTATCCACAAGCAAAACGGTTATACCGCCGTGAACCTCGGTCGCAATTCAGACAATGCAGAGCTGGCAGATATTGCAGAGCACGCATGCCGTTTAGGCCAATGGTTAAACTCGGACGAATCGGCACAGAACTTTGGTCAGTTGCGTGCATTCAAATCGATCCCAGCCCCGCATGCCAATATGCATCAGCATATGCAACAAGCACTCTCGCTGATCGACCAGGATTGGGAACGTAATTTAGATGTGCAACAGCAGCTTTATAGCACCTTTGAACAGGTGGAGAACGCCTGCGATACGGTGATCGATACACTGGATGAAATGGTCAGTGCTAAGCATGGTGTTAAACCCTCAAGCCAACCACGCACCCTCAATATACATTCATCACCTAAAGTGAATCGGTTAGCGGCGGCCTGACCGCGGTGCATTATCGACGTACGCAACCTGTGGCGACAGGGATGTCCCACGCCCCCCTTGCCCCTCAACGATCAGTAAAGATACACCCACCTCACCCACTGCTACCTGGTCAGAGTGCTAAACTTATCCCGTGTAATAAGGAGTGTATATGGGATTATCTCTATCTCAGATCGGCTCTATTATGTGGTCCGGACGTAAGTACTTGTGCCTACCGTCATACATCGTATTGATCGCGCAGCTGCTGCTGTCCACACCCGCTTTGGCCACCGACATTGATACGCTGATACAGCACATTGACCACCTCTGGCGGGGCGAAACCTCCCGCGCGGAGATGGAGATGCAGGTCAAAACCCAACGTTACCAACGCACCATGACCATGGAGACGTGGTCACGGGGCAAAGATTATTCTCTGGTCAGGATCCGTAATCCGGTAAAAGACCGCGGCATCGCCACGCTCAAGGTCGAGGCCAATATCTGGAACTACCTGCCCAAGATCAACCGCGTAACCAAGATCCCTTCCAGCATGATGTCCGGCTCCTGGATGGGCAGTCATTTCACCAATGATGACCTGATAAAAGAAAGTACCTTCGCTGAAGATTATCAATCCTCCATCAGTTTTGAGGGTGAGCGCGACGGTCAGCTGCTCTACGAGATCACGTCCATTCCCAAAGTCGACGCTGCGGTGGTCTGGGGTAAGGTGATCATGCAGATTGAGCAGCGTACGCTGGCACCACTACACGCGTTGTATTATGACGAAGAAGAGGTGTTAATCCGCACCCTCACATTTGATCAACAACGCACGCTGGACGACCGGGTGATTCCCATGCGTCTGACTTTGCAACCCACCGATAAGCCCAACGAATCCACGGTGATTGTCTATCGCGACATCCGCTTTGGTGTTCCGCTGGACAGCACCTTCTTTTCGCTTAAAAACCTGCAGCGACTCAGGTAGCGGCCAATGCCTATCCACGCTGCCAACTCATCCAGTCTGTCGATGTTGTTTTTTATGGCGTGGCGTAACCTCTGGCGCAACCCGATACGCAGTCTACTAACAGTTTCTGCATTGGCGGGGGGGCTGATCGTGATCATTCTCTATTCCGCTTTGCTAACGGGTATGACACGTCAGATGTCACAGCACGCGACGGAGATATCCACCGGCCATCTTCAGCTCCAGCGTCAGGCGTTCATCGACGACCGCGATCTCTACGCCACCCTGCCCTGGCCCTACTTACAGCAGCTGGAAGCCACACACCCTCAGATGCACTTCGCGCCACGCCTGTACGCTGCGGGGCTGGCCAGCGCTGAAAACACCTCAACCGGCGTGATGATTAAAGCCATTGATCCCCAACGTGAACACCAGACCACCCGGATGCTCGAACATATCCGCCAAGGCACTGCCGACTTTGCCATTGCCGACCACACCGCATCAGGACTGCCACGCTACAATCTGGTGATCGGTGCTCAACTGGCAAAAAACATGCAGCTGACGCCGGGCAGTGAATTGATTCTGGTCACCCAAGCCGCCGATGGCAGTATCGGTAACGCGCTGTTTCGGGTCGCAGCAATCCTGAAACCACTGGAGCCCAACTTTGACCGGATGGGTGTGCTGATGTCGATAGAAGCCTTTCAGCAACTGATGTATCTGCAAGATGGATTTCACGAACTGGCGATCACGCTAGAGGTCATCGACCAACTAGACAGTGCACAGGTCGCACTCACTCAACAGCTGGCAGCGTTCACCCGTGCCCAGCCACTGGAACCGCTGGGCGGCGATCCGGTCATCCGCAACTGGCGCCAGCTCAACCCGGCGGTATCCGAGATGCTTGAACTCAGCCAGACGATGATGCTGTTCGTTGGCCTGATTGTGATCAGTCTAGCGTCGATGGGGATGCTCAACACCATGCTGATGGCCGTGCACGAACGTACTCACGAATTTGGTATCTTGCTCGCCATCGGCATGAAGCGCCGGATCTTATTGGAAATGGTACTGTTTGAGTCTTTTCTGCTGGCGCTGGTATCCGCCGCAGTGGGTTCCGCCTCTGGCTCGATGATAACCGCCTATCTCGAGCAAGACGGGATCGATCTCAGCCACTATATGCCCGACGGTTATGACTGGGCGGGCGTAGTGTTTGAACCGGTGATGCAGGTCTACCTCGAACCCTCCCATATCCTTCACGCCTGTGGTTTGATGATGACCGTCGCCCTGCTCACCGCCCTTATCCCCGCCTGGCGAATGGCACGCCTCAATCCAGCCGAGGTGATGCGATGACGCGAGAGACATTCCATCACCATACGACCGATCTGCCATCGAGCCAGCTTGCCCTGCGCATGCTCCTGCAGCTGGCATGGCGAAATCTTTGGCGACACCGAAAACGCACCCTGATCACACTCAGCTCCATCGCCATCGGTTTCAGTCTGGCGGTCATCTCCATTGGGTTGGGCGATGGCAGCCATAACTCAATGGTGCGTAACGCTATCCAGTTGGGCGAGGGGCACCTCACCGTACAGCCACCGGGCTATCTGGCATCACCCGCAAATCACAAATTTATCCCCGACGGCCAAACACTCGCCCAACAGATGCAACAGCTGGAAATTGCCGGCCATATCGATCCGCGCATTTCACTGCAGATATTAGCAAGCACCGCCCATAACTCGGTCGGTAGCAGCTTGCAGGGCATGGATACACAGCATGATCAGCGTATCCGTTTGCTTAAACCCAAGTTGATCGCCGGTCACTGGCTGGAACCGGACGATCAGCGTGGCATTTTGATTGGCGTAGGGATGTCCCGCAAGCTCAAAGCCAAGGTCGGCAGTAAAGTGGTACTGATGGCGGGAAAACAGAGCGGAGATTCACAAGCGCAGTTGGGGCGGGTGCGGGGAATCTTCGCCTCAGGAGTGGCGGAGCTGGATGACTTTCTGGTGCTGAGCGAGATCAATTTTGCCCGCTATTTTCTGCTCGGAGAATCAGACAGTGACGTTGCCGACACCCCGACCACACCTGTTACACGCGTTGCCGTATTTCTGGATAACCCCGATCGCTTAAATCACTGGAAAGCCCGGTTATCCACAGCGCTGAAATCGGAGCAGATCGCCGTACTCGATTGGCAGGAGATGATGCCGCAGCTGGTGCAGTTCATCATCGTGGATGACGCCGGTAACTACATCTTCCTCACGCTGATCCTGATTATGGTGGGGTTTGGCATCATCAACACGGTTCTGATGAGTGTGCTGGAGCGTACCCGCGAATTCGGCCTACTGCGGGCACTGGGATTAAGCCGCTCCCACCTGCTGTTACTGGTGTTTGCCGAATCCTTACTGCTAAGCGTATTGGCCGTCACTGCGGGTTGGTTGATCGGTGGATCAGCCCATCTCTGGTTTGCCAGTCAGGGCATCGATCTGTCCGGGGTGATGAGTGAAAGCACCGAAATCATGGGCACCTTTATCGATCCGGTGGTGTATACCGAACTGTCCTGGGCACGCATCATCCAGCTCACGACGATCATCTTTATCACTACCTTGTCGAGCGGGATCTACCCGGCCATCAAGGCCGCCCGAGTCACACCGGTGGAGGCACTGCGCACATGACCCGTTTGCGTGTGAATAAGACCAATCAACAGGGAGATCGAAGATGGCACTACTGACACTGGAGGCGATCAGCAAACACTATCGGCAGGGTGAGATTGACGTGCTGGCGCTCAAACAGGTGGACCTGAGCGTTGAACCCGGCGAGTTTACCGCGCTGGTCGGCCCCTCCGGTTCGGGCAAAACGACCTTGCTGAATATCATCGGCGGGCTGGATGTCCCCAACCAGGGACACGTCTGGTTGCACGGTACCGATCTCACCCGGCTGAAAGACGCTCAGCTGTCCGACTTCCGACTGTTCCAGCTGGGCTTTATATTTCAGGCCTACAACCTGGTACCGGTCCTGAGCGCACTGGAAAACGTCGAACTGATTATGGTGCTTCAGGGTCGCCCCAGCGCAGAGCGGGAAGCCCGGGCCAGGCATTATCTGGCATTGGTGGGGCTGGAGGATATGATGTTACGCCGCCCGTCAGCATTAAGCGGCGGTCAACAACAGCGCGTTGCGGTTGCGCGAGCACTGGCAGCCGGGCCACGCCTAGTGCTGGCCGATGAACCCACCGCCAATCTGGATTCAGAAAACGCCACCGCCCTGCTGGACATCATGCACCGGCTTTGCAGGGAGGAACAAACCACCTTTATTTTCTCCACCCACGACCCACGGGTTATGGAGCGTGCCGAACGTATTATCACACTGCGCGACGGAGCCATCGTGCAGGATCAACGCCTGAAGCAGCCTGATTATGCAGATCACAACTAGCATCCTAGTCGTGCTGGCAACGGTGCTATGCTGCCTGCCACCGGCTACCGTGCTGTATGCAGCGGAACTCACAGGCCGTGTGGCGCTGTTGGGATTGCTCAGCGAAACACCCAAAGGGGCCACCATCAACCGCGACACCCTGAGCGCCAATCAGCAGAGCTTACGCCTGATGCTGGCCAGCAATAGCGAACGGGATGAGTGGTCGCTCCATCTGCGCGCCAGCCGCCTACAAAGCAATGGGGTCTCTGCAGAGCGCCGGACAGCCCGTGATCTGTTCCGCTATCGGCAGCTCGCGGGCAGTGTACTTGAGCACGCCAGCAACAATCATCAAGCACAACTGGCCTATGAGATTGACCGCGCCGTTTATCAGCGTCATTTTAGCACCAGCACGTTAAGCATTGGCCGACAGCCCATCGACTGGGGCAGCGGCCGCTTCTGGCAACCGTTCAATGTGTTCGGTGCGTTCGCCCCCACCGATCTGGATACCGATTACAAAGCGGGCATCGATACCCTGGTATATGACTGGTATCCCTCTCCCTTTTCATCACTGACTGCCGTATATGCCTTTGCACCAGACGACGCCGACACACATTCAAACAGCGCAGCCCTGTATTATCGCCAGCCCGCAGGAGAGCAATCTGAAATCGCATTAATCGTCGGCGAGGTTGTGGATAACCGTCTTTGGGGAGCCTCTGTGGAGAGTGAATGGTCGGGCGTTGGCTGGCGTGTCGAAGGGGTGTTTTTCGATCAACCGCAGCCTGCGCAGGATGGCCTGCTCTGGATCGCCGGTCTGGATTACCAGTTTGAGAATGGTACGCTGCTGAATCTGGAATGGTACGACAATACATTAGGTAGCGGGAGCCAGTCCTCACTACCGCAGGGGCATGCCAGCCTGTTGATCCAAAACGGACTGCAACAGCACCTCAGCCGACAAGTTCTGGGGATGGGCCTGAGTAAAGATCTGACACCCCTGCTGCATGGCAGTTATACCCTGCTGCTCAGCCCGTTACGCGATAATCAGAACGAACGCCACGTTTCCTCTCTGCATCAGTTTAATGCTCTTTATTCGCTGAGTGACGAATCAGATCTGCTCGTATCCTTTCAGTTTACGCAGGGTAAAGGCCTGAACCCGTCGGGCCAGCCTCAATCGGAGTTTGGCCACCAGCCTGCCAATATCATCCTACGCTGGCGGCTGTATTTTTAAGGCGTTCACTCAGCGTCTTTCTGTCTCAAATACCCATGCAATTTGCAGGTATAGAGCGGTGAACTATGCTTCGTAAGTATCGCCTTACATTTTTGCGGCTGAATACTACAGGCATAGATTATGCGTATTGCAACGATCAGCAAGGACAAGAAATCTGTCGCGGTAAAACCGAACCTGACAAACTACCCCCTTCTTTACCATGACTTCACCTGGCAAGAGGCCCGTACCTGTATCGACGGTCTGCCGGACGGCGCTCTCAATATCGCCTACGAAGCCGTAGACCGCCACTTAAAACGCGGGCTGGGTGAGAAAACGGCGATTCTCTGGCTGTCTAAAGACGGTCATACTCAAACACTGAGCTACCGCGAACTGTCTGAACAAACCAGTCGCTTTGCCTCGGTGTTGCAACTCTTGGGGGTACGTAAAGGCGATCGTGTATTCGGGTTGCTGGGACGCACTCCGGGCCTCTATATCGCACTGCTGGGCAGCCTGAAAAATGGCTCTGTGTTTTCGCCGTTATTTTCAGCATTTGGTCCTGAGCCAATCCGTTCACGGATGAGCATCGGTGATGCACGCGTCCTGGTCACAACGGAACGGCTCTACCGTAAAAAAGTGATGCCCTGGCGCGACCAAATGCCCGGACTCAAACACATCCTTCTGCTTGATACGTCCGATGATCTGCCACCCGGCTGCCTCGACCTCAACCGGCTGCTGGCCGGAGCAGATCCTACCAGCCCGGCAGAACCCACCGACCCGGAAGATATGGCCCTGCTGCATTTCACCAGTGGTACAACAGGCACTCCCAAAGGCGCGGTACATGCCCACCAAGCGGTGCTCTACCACATCCTCTCCAGTCGCTATGCACTCGACCTGCACCCCGATGATACCTACTGGTGCACCGCCGACCCGGGCTGGGTAACCGGAACCTCCTATGGTGTGATTGCGCCTCTTTGTACGGGGGTCACGATGGTGGTCGACGAGGCGGAGTTTGACGCGGCTCACTGGTACGACATCCTCCAGAAACAACAGGTCAGTGTCTGGTATACCGCCCCGACGGCGATTCGCATGTTGATGAAAGCCGGTGATGAGCTGGCTCAGGCCTATGACCTGTCTCACCTGCGGTTTATGGCCAGCGTAGGAGAACCGCTCAACCCTGAAGCTGTCCTCTGGAGTCAACAGGTACTGGGGCGCCCCTTTCATGACAACTGGTGGCAAACCGAAACCGGCGGCATCATGCTGGCCAACTTTGCCTCAGAAGCGATCAAGCCCGGCTCGATGGGTCGACCGCTACCGGGCATCGAAGCGGCGATCGTTAAGCGGGATATCAAGGGTGCCCTGGTATTTATCGAGGATGATTACGAGGTCGGTGAGCTGGCACTGAAGTGTGGCTGGCCCTCCATGTTTCGTGGATACCTCGATGCCGAAGACCGCTATCAATCCTGCTTTCAGGATGGCTGGTACTTGAGTGGCGATCTCGCCTCCCGCGATGTGGACGGCTACTACTGGTTTGTCGGCCGCGCAGATGACGTGATCAAGTCCGCCGGTCATTTAGTGGGACCGTTTGAAGTAGAAAGTGTGTTGCTGGAACACCCCTCTGTCGCCGAAGCGGCGGTTATCGGCATTCCCGATCCAGTGGTTGGTGAAATGGTTAAAGCCTATGTCGCCCTGAAAGCGGGTTTCAAAGCCGATGAGGCGCTACGCAAGACACTGCTTGGCCATGCCCGTAAATATCTGGGGGCCTCCATCGCACCCAAAGAGATTGTTTTTCGCGACAATCTGCCTAAAACCCGCAGCGGAAAAATCATGCGTCGCCTACTGAAAGCAAGAGAGCTCGGCCTGCCGGAAGGCGATATCTCAACGCTGGAGAGTGACGAAACATGACCGATATCCACGATAAGCCCCATATTCGCCGCAGCCATTTATTACAGCTATTGCAGAATATGATCCGTATCCGTCGGTTTGAAGAGAAATGCGCAGAACTCTACACGCTGGAGAAAATCCGTGGCTTTCTCCACCTCTATATTGGCGAAGAGGCGATCGCCGTGGGCTGTAATCAAGCCCTGCAGCCAGAGGACGCTTTAATCTGTACCTACCGCGAGCACGGCCATGCACTGGCCCGCGGTGTCTCAATGACTGCCGTGATGGCCGAAATGTATGGCAAGCTGAATGGTTGTAGCCATGGCCGCGGCGGCTCCATGCACCTGTTTGACGCCGACACCCGGTTTTACGGCGGCAACGCCATTGTCGCAGGCGGGTTACCTCTGGCCGTGGGATTGGCACTGGCCGACAAACTGCAAAATCGTCACCGGGTGACCGCTTGTTTCTTTGGTGAAGGTGCCGTGGCGGAAGGTGAGTTTCACGAAAGCCTCAATCTGGCCGCCCTCTGGCAACTGCCGGTGCTATTTGTCTGCGAAAACAACCTCTACGCCATGGGCACCGCCCTTGATATCTCGGAGTCGGAACAGGATATTCATCATAAAGCGGAGAGCTATCAACTCAATGCCGAGGTGGTAGATGGTATGAATGTGGTGGCAGTGGAACAGGCGGCCCACAACGCCTGCGAGGCGATTCGTAAGGATGGTCTACCCCGCTTTCTGGAGTGCCGGACCTACCGTTTTCGTGCCCACTCGATGTTCGACAGCCAGCTCTATCGCGACAAAGAAGAGGTGGATGCATGGCGCCAGAAAGGTCCGATTGTGCAGCTGGTCAACTGGCTCCGGGACAACCAACAATTTAGCGATGAAGAGCTGAACACGATTGAACGAGACGTAGAACGGGAGATCAGCGAAGCCGTAGCCGCCGCCGAGCACGGTGAGTTTGAAGACGCCTCCAGTTTGCTTCGGGATGTTTACACCCCGGGGGCGTCACAATGAATAACGAATCTCCCCGCAGCATGAGTTATTGCGAAGCGATCCACGAAGCCCTGCGTGAAGCGATGCAAACAGATCCACGGGTATTTCTGATGGGCGAAGATGTCGGACACTACGGCGGCTGTTATGGCGTGTCCAAAGGATTGCTGGATGAATTTGGAGAAACGCGTATTCGTGACACCCCCCTGTCAGAATCCGGCTTTGTCGGAGCCGGTATCGGTGCGGCGCTGGGCGGAATGCGGCCCGTCGTTGAGGTAATGACCGTCAACTTCAGCCTGCTGGCACTCGACCAGATCGTTAATAACGCAGCCACTATCCGCCATATGTCCGGGGGACAGTTCAGTGTGCCTTTAGTCATCCGTATGGCTACCGGAGCCGGTCGCCAGCTTGCCGCGCAGCATTCACATAGTCTGGAATGCTGGTATGCCCACGTCCCGGGTCTTAAGGTGTTGGCGCCCGCGACCATCGCCGATGCGCGCTTCATGCTATCGATGGCCCTGCAAGACCCCGATCCTGTCGTGATTTTTGAGCATGTCATGCTCTACAACAACGAAGCGCCGATCCCTAGCGCGGATCAATGCCTGCCAATGGAACAAGCAGCGATCCGTCGTGAAGGCAGTGACATTACACTGATCACCTACGGCGGTTCGCTACCTAAAGCACTCGCGGCGGCAGATCAACTCGCCCACGCCGGTATTAGTGCGGAGGTACTCGACCTGCGCAGCTTGCGCCCACTGGATAGCGCAACCATCGTCAGTAGCCTCAGCAAAACCCATCGTGCCGTTATTATTGATGAAGGCTGGCGCACCGGCTCTCTGGCCGGCGAAATCAGCGCAATAATCATGGAGCAGGCTTTCTGGGAGCTGGATGCCCCGGTAGCCCGGATATGCAGCCAGGAAGTCCCCATCCCCTACCCTAAACATCTGGAGGACGCGGCGCTGCCCCAACAAACCGACATTGTGAACACAGCCAAGCAGGTGCTGGGGGTACAATGATCGAGCTGACGATGCCCTCCTTTGGCGCTGATATGGAGAGCGGCATTCTCACGGAATGGCTTGTAAAGCCGGGAGACGCTGTCAAAAAAGGCGAGATCATCGCCGTGATTGAAACCCAGAAAGGGGCGATTGATATGGAGGCGTTCCAGTCCGGTATCATTCATACACTACGGGTCGAACCCGGCAGCAGCGTGCCTGTCGGTCATCCGATTGCCACACTGGAGACAGAGATTACGGCTGACTCGACAGCCGACTCAGCAGCCCAAGTCCCCCCCCAGACCACACGTATCAAAGCTTCACCTCTGGCCCGTCAGCTGGCGCTCCACAACCATATCGATCTGGCTGGCTTGAACGGCAGCGGTCCCGAGGGAGCCATTGTTGCGCACGATTTAGAATCGCAGAAGTTCATCGATAAAACCCCCGCTACTGAAACACTGAACCACACAAAACCCCAGGCCACCGGCCGTGATGAACAGCAGATGATGCGCCGGGCCATAGCCTCCGCCATGTCGCGTTCCAAGCGGGAGATTCCCCACTACTATCTGGCCACCACCATCGATCTGCAACCTGCGCTGGAGTGGATGACCCACTACAACCACGACAAACCACCAGAAGCGCAGCTGCTGATGACTGCCCTGTTACACAAGGCGGTCGCACTCGCTCTGACCCGCAATCCAGAACTGAACGGCTTCTATACACAGGGTCATTTTCAACCGGCATCAGAGATCCATCTGGGAATGGCAATCTCCATGCGTAACTGGGGCCTGATCACCCCGGCTTTGCACCATGCAGACCAACAAAGTCTGCCTGACTTAATGCAGCAGATGCGAGACCTGACCTTACGCGCCCGACGAGGCGGCCTGCGCAGCTCAGAGATGACCGATGCCACCATCACTGTCAGCGGTATGGGGGATCGAGGCGTGGAAACCCTGTTTGGCGTTATTTATCCACCGCAGGTCGCCATCATCGGCCTCGGCAAACCGATGGTGCAACCTTGGGTAGTGGATGGAAAGGTGCGGCCACGTCTGCTTTTCAATCTCACGCTGGCCGCTGATCACCGGGTCAGCGATGGCCATCAGGGCGGGCGGTTTCTTGGAAAGGTCAATACACTGCTGCAAAACCCGGCGGGATTATAGCGGTCTATCAAGAGTGACTGGAGTGACTATGGAACAGGAACAGATCGACGCGATTGTATTCGAGGAGTTGCAGAATATTGCCCCGGAGTTAGAGCCGGACACGTTGGACCGGGAGGAAGATCTGCGCGACGAGCTGGATATAGATTCGATGGATTTTATGATCCTGATAATTGCTCTCGGAAAGCGGCTGAATATACGCATACCTGATACAGACCACCATCTACTGAATAGTATCAACAACCTGCTCGCGTACCTGCATAAGTCTGCGGCCTAAAGCCCGCCTCCAGCACCGTTATCGATGAACAAGTGCGACCTCACCGTCGCCCTTGTCCATGAACGATCAGAAAATTACTGCGGCCATTTCATCTCGCCTTCCAGCACTTTGGCGCTGATCTGCAAAGAGCCGGTGCCACCTTTGCCCGGGTAGTGTGACTCCATCGCGTCAATCAGCTCAGCGGAGTTCGCTGCTTTGGCCGATGCCTTTTCAAAGGTTGTGACGTAGGTATAGGTGTAATTGATCGCTGTCAGATCACCTTTGTTAGCACCCAGATAATGTCCCGGGATCACACGTTCGGGTTGCAACGCGGTCACAGAATCCAGGGTACCACGCCAATGGTCGCGGGATTCCTGAGTCTGCGTATCCGCCACCCAGACATGCATATTGTCATACAACGCGACACCTCCCAGCACCGTTTTACTTTCAGGAATCCAAAGGAAAGCATGTGCCGGATCAGGACCGTCCAGTCCGACCACTTTGATCTGCTCGCCATCAACACTCAACGTATCCCCCTTAAGAGGCTTTGGAATAACCAACATCTGCGGCGCATTTTCACCCAGAATCGGTCCCCAGTAGGCTTCCTTACGCACAATGGTCTGCTGGATCTTTTTGATGGTTTCCTCACTCGCCAGCACAGTCACATCCGGGAACTGGGTTTTGATGACATCCAGACCAAAGTAAAAATCCGGATCCGCAGCACTGATAAATACCGTGGTCAGTTTTTTGCCGCTGTCACGGATCATCTTGACCAGCGCCTGCGCATCGTTGCGCTGAAACTGAGCATCAATCAGCATCGCTTCGTTGTCACCCGTGATCAGTGTCGACGTCACCGGAAACATACTTTTTTCACCTGGGTTATACACCTGCAATGTCAGATCACTGTCTGCAACAGCACTCAGCGGGGTATATACGACAGCGGTCGCCACCGCGGTGATTGCCGTACGTTTCAGAACCGTGGATAGATTTAACATGTTATCGACCTCTCAGACTCAATCGGTTAATTCATTCATTAATCAGCTGAGGTCTATGCTAAATTTCAACAAGAGCAACAAAAACCGTATTTCAAGCAATAAATAATTGCTTATTCCGGACATATCAATTTTCAGGATTGAGGGCTTTATGGATCGTCTCACCGCCGCTGAAGTGTTTATTACCATTGTTGAGCGCGGCAGTATGATCGCTGCCGCCGACGCACTGGATATGTCCCGCTCGATGGTGACCCGCTATCTCGCCCAGATGGAAGCATGGGCGGGCACCCGGCTGCTGCATCGTTCAACCCGCCGCCTCAGTCTCACCGCGGCGGGAGAAAAAGCACTGCTTCACTGTCAGCGTTTACGAGAGATTTCACAGGAAGTTGCAGCCGGTTTAGGGGACAGTCGCGAAAAACCACATGGACGTCTGCGAATCAGCTGTTCGCAGTTTGTCGCCCAGCTGATGCTACTACCCTCCCTGAACAGCTATCTGCGCCACTACCCTGACGTAGCCGTGGATCTGCAGATCCGCAATGAGATGATTAATCTGGTGGAAGAGCGGATTGATCTGGCGATACGTATCACCAATACCCTCGATCCTAACATCATCGCCCGTCCGCTGGGTCAGTGCCCCTCGGTGCTCTGCGCCAGCCCGAAATATTTGCAACAACGGGGAGACCCGCTGTCCGCTGAACAGCTCAGAAGTCATAACTGTCTGGTGTATGCGAACTTCGGCTCCAGTGTGTGGGAGTTCATATATCAAGGGGATCTGGTGTCGGTACCGGTATCAGGCAACCTGAGTGCTAACGACACCACGGTATTGCTCAGCGCAGTGCGCAGTCACGGCGGTATATCCATGCTACCGCTGATGTCGGCCACACCTTATCTCGCATCTGGCGAACTGGTACAGGTATTGCCGGACTATCAACCGCACGCTTTGGGTATCTTTGGCATCTACCGCTCACGTACCCATATGCCGCAGGCACTCAGATTGCTGATTGATCAGCTGGTCGAAGATTTTGCCCGACAGATATAATCCATAGGCACCCTGCGGAGTCAGGGCATCGGAAGGCGATGCCCTGACTTCACAATCACACTGAAGCTTCCTTTTCCTGCAGCGCTTCCACCAATGCCAGCGCTTTCTGCTCCTCCGTATCAATCGACTGAGTGCCTCCTACTTTATTCAACTCAGCAATCATCTTCTCGTTGGAGGAACAGACAAACACCGGAACCTCCGGCGCTACATGATTGAGTGCGTGCGCAACCTGACGGATACGCTCTTCGTTGCTCATCGCGATGATGACCGCCCGCGCCTGCTCAATATGAACCCCACGTAAAAACTGACTCCGGCTGGCATTGCCAAAAATCACCGGCAGATACTCGTCTTCAGCCTGAAGATACGTGCTTCCTTCGTGTTCTATGCCGACATAGGGGATCTGCTCTTTGCTCAGATGCACACCTACCCGTCGACCCAGCGAACCAAAGCCACAGATCACCACCTGATTCGCTTCCACGTGTCCCGGTCCTTCATGAATAGCCGCCGTAGGGGAAACAGGCTCATCCTCGTCCCCACTTTTCACCATCCAGTCGGTGATCCTATCCAGTGAGCGGAACAGGAACGGGGTCAGCATCATGGTAAAGACAATCGCCATCACCAATATCTGGCCAAATGCAGCATCCATAAACAGGTCATTGGCCTGTGCGGTTTCAAACACCACAAACGAGAACTCACCGCACTGGGACAGCAACAGCGCTGTTTTCAGCGCCGTACGGGTACCGTGAAATATCCGAATCAAGGCAAAGAGAATCAAGCTCTTTACCGCCAGTAATCCCACCATCACCGCCAGAATCAGCAACAGGTTTTCCAACACAAACGGCGGGCTGACCTGCATCCCGACGGTGATAAAAAACACCCCCAGCAGCAGATCGCGAAACGGGATCAGATCGGCCTCCACCTGATGTTTATAGTGCGTTTCGGCAATGACCATACCGGCGATAAAGGCACCCAACGAGTAGGAGAATCCAAGTGTATGCGCCAGCTGCGCCGCCCCAATCACAAACAGCAGCAAGGCGCCGATAAAGATCTCGTTCGAGCGCGCGCCAATCACCTGTTCCATCAGATGGGGGGTGGCGAAACGAGCACCCACAAACAACAACGCAAAGACAATCGCGCCGCCGATCACTACATCCAGTAACAGTTCCGGCACGCTCTGATGGGTACTGGCAAAAATGGACACCATCAGCAACAGCGGGATCACAGCTATATCCTGAAACAGCAATACGCCAACCGCGTTACGACCATAGAGATTGCCCACTTTGCGGTTTTTGGTCAGCAGGTTCAGCACGATGGCCGTGGATGACAACGCCAACGCCAGACTAACTATCAGGTTCACTGCGGGCTCAAGCGCCAGCAACCAATGTCCTATGGCAAAAAAGACCGCCGCGGTAATACCCATTTGTAAGGCACCGTAAAGGAACACCTCTTTTTTCATCAGCTGTAGTTTTTGCGGCGAAAATTCCAGTCCAATGGTAAACATCAGAAACACGATGCCGAACTCGGCCACCGTTTCTAAACTCGCGTTGTGCTCCAGATCAAAAACAAAACCCACCGCCATACCGGTGAGGATGTATCCAATCACCGACTCTACCTGCAGTTTTTTCAGCAGTACATTCAGTACCAGTGATAACCCTGCGCAGATCAGGATCAGGGTAATAATGTTTTCCATAGTGACGTTTTTCGTTCCCAGCTATTCCAACCCTGATCATAGCTGACCTTCAAGTGCTTAAACATGAGTCAGCGGTCGAATAAGTGGCTGAATTTGATAGGTATCAGATAAGGCGACGATCAACTGAACTTCGCGCCGGAATCTCAGTCATCTACAGATGATCGCGGCCATCTGACCACGACTCAATAGAGGGAACTTATCACGGTCAGATGGTTCCTATAACGAGACATATCGAGGCGAGAACCGCCCGACTGAGCAACCGTCACCGGTAATTCGCTGAGAATGCCTAAAATTCGGCTGTTCAGCGACTGAGCGCGCGCCTATAATCGCTCGCCGTTACGATTATTTTACAAGCTGGGATTTAGCATCGATGGATAACGCATTACTGGAACAACTGGGTACCAAAATTGATCAACTGCTGGACGAAATGGAACTGCTGCGCATGGAAGTGAGCGAACTGCGTGCCGAACGTGACAGCCTGACGTCTGAACGCGATAACCTGCTGTCTAACCAGACAGATTCAACTGATCGCATCAAAGCACTGCTGGGTCGGTTCGACAACCTGGACGCTGCATAACAAGTATCGGTCTATTCGGCAGGATATCGCACACCTGTCTGCCGAACGATCACGCTTGCATGAGTTCCGGAATAGCACCTGCACTTACTGCTGTTACAGCGGTTCTATTCCGGGCTACCTACCTGCCTCTGCCCCCTCCTAACGCGCCTCAAACTCCGACGAATCATCCCCTGCAAACAACGTCTCAATCCGGTTAATCTCCTCCACCAGAATATCGATAAACGCCGATGCCAACAGTGATTGCGGTCGATGGGCCGGGGTCAAAATAGACACCATGAGCGGCACCACCGGTGCAAACGGTCGAAACACCAACTGCGGCTCCACCTGATGATAATCGTAATAGCTGCTCGCGGTGATCGGGTCACAGATGCAGTAACACAGTTTTTCCTCCACCAGCTTTAACGCCGGCTGGAAATTACGCAGTTCAAAGCGCGGCTCAAATGCGGCTTTTTCCTTACGAAACGCTTCACGGCTGGCGATCAGGTTAGGATGGTCTTCCTGCAACACTGCCAAGGGTTTACCCGACAGATCTTGCGGCGTGATCAGTGACTTCTCCGCCAGCGGATCATCATGCCGAAGCGCACAGACACAGCTCAGCTCGAAGTTCTGCATCGCCAGCGCACTGTTCGGAGGCGGCGTTTCCGCCAGACCCAGATCGTATTGCTGTGAGGCGACCCACTCTTCAATAATCGCCGAAGCGCGCATCATCAACGAGATCTTTACCTGCGGTTTATCCTGTACAAAATCAGCCACCAGCCGGGGCATCATGAACTGAGAAGATGCGGGCATGCAGGCGATACGCAACCGTCCCTCTTTCAACGAGGCCAGCTCTTTCATCGTACGCGACGTATGTGCCAGTCGTTCCAGCACCGCTTCCGTCTCTTCCAGGAAAAACTGCGCTTCAGGTTTACGCACCAGCCGCCCGCGCTGGCGTTCAAACAGTGTCAGCCCCAACTCCTCTTCCAGACTGGCAATCAGAGAACTAACCGCCGGCTGGGTTCGATTCAACGCCCGTGCCGCTTCTGAGATTGATCCGGTGCGCATCACTTCACGAAATGCCTGCAACTGGCGAATGCTGAGATTCATAAAATCCTCTGATCTGTAAAACCCACTGATTTGTAAGGCAACTTTCTTAAAGCATAAAAAAAATCTATGGACTGATCAATATTATCGTTTTGATTTTATAGGGTGTGATTGCGAATATTTCACAACGGAATCTGCGCTGTTGTCTCTGCCTCCGGCTCACAGACCCAGTGCACATCCAAAACTAATAACTACAAGAACGTTGTGATTTGAGGAAACACGCCCATGAACCGATTCGTCAGTATTCTTCTGACCGGGCTGATCTGTTTGGTGGCCATCGGACAGTTTGTCCAGGTAATCACCCGCTACGTGCTGGAGATCCCGGTGATGGGTCTGGAGGAAAGTCTCCTCTACCCAACCATGTGGCTCTACCTGCTAGGGGCAGTGAACGCATCCCGCGAGAACACCCATATCCGCGCTAACGTGCTGGAAATCTTCCTGAA
>NZ_JBFGYC010000010.1:0-23850 GCF_041587635.1 Pontibacterium sp.
AATTGTTAAGCCCCAATACCGAGCTTGAGTGGTCTATTGCAGACCAATCATTCTAAGTGACGGATTCAGACGGAAAAACGCCCTAATAAGCGTTGCTGTTGCTGGGCGAAATTGAGCAGTTCACGGCTGCCACTCGCCGCTTGGTCAGCACCTTGTGCGGTTTCTGCTGCTGCGCTGTTGATTTCGGTGAGTGTACGGCTGACCTCTTCCACTGCGGAGGTCTGCTGTTGAGCGGCCTCGGCAATCTGTGTATTCAGCTCCCGGATGTAAGAGATGGCGTGATTCATCGCATCCAGTGCTTCTTGTGAGGTATTGGCGTGATCAACACATTGCTGTGCCTGTGTATAACTTTCATTCATCACGCTAACCACACGACGGATACTGGATTGCATGTTATCCACCATCGACTGGATCTCTTGTACCGAATTCTGTGTACGGCTGGCCAGCTCGCGCACTTCATCCGCCACCACCGCAAATCCGCGACCATGATCACCTGCTCGAGCGGCTTCAATCGCCGCGTTCAGGGCCAGCAGGTTGGTGCGTTCAGCGATGTTTTCGATGGTGGTCAGGATGGATTCGATCTCGTTACTGAAACCGGCCAGCTCCTGGCTCGCACCTTTGGCCTGATCGATACCACTGGCCTGTGTTTCGATACTTGTCAGGGTATTGGATACCTGCAAATTCACATTACGCGTGAGGTCTTCGCATTCGCGGACAGCATCCAGCGTTGTATTACTGTGGCTGGCCACTTCGGAAACACTGCTTTCGAGTTCGGTGGCGGCAGCGGCGGTGAGATCCAACTGAGAGCTTTGCATGCTCATCGACTGTGTGGCCTGCTGGCTGATGGAAGCATTCTGCTGAGCGACGTCAGACAGACGCACAGAACCGGTGGATATCTGTTCGAGAATGTCTTTCAGGCCCAGTGTCACTGCATTCAGCGATGTGCCTAAGTCGCCAAACTCATCCTTACGCTCCTGATCAAAGCTGACCCGGAGGTCGCCCTGTTGCAGCTGAGATAGTCGGTCACGAATTTCAGCCAGAGGTTTACGGAAGGTGTTAATGGTGAGCAGTGCGACGACCAGCGCAACCACAATAGAGCCTGCCATCAGACCCAGAATCAGTAAACGACTGAAACTGATGGTCTGATTAGCTTCGGTACGCGCTAGTTCTGCATGGGCACGTGCATTGGTAATAAAGCGGTCTACGGCTGCCCGGGAATCCTTGATCAGGGAAGCGGTCTGGGCCAGATCTCTATCCAGAGTATTACCTACGGCTACACGCTGACGGTAAAAGGCGACCAGGCCCGTATCGCCATACAGGTTCAGTTCTAAGTCGTCGATCAGTGTGCCGATTTGTGTCGCTTTCTTCTCAAGTGCGACAAACTCATTGTGGGATGTTCTCAGCTCTCCCTGCGTATCTTTCAGTGCTGAATTGAGAGTGGATAGGTCGCGTGAACGCATGTAATTGATCAGCTGAAACTTATGCGCACTCAGAGCTCGGGTCATCAGACGTGCTTTAATCATGCCGTCGAAGTTCTCTCCCTTACTTAGGAAGCGCTGGCTCCATGATGTCAGGGCATCACTCAGGCCTTGAAACTTGATTTGCGCTTCGACGATACGCCGATCGAGGATCAGACGCTCTTTCTGCTCTTTGATAACGTTCTTGGCGACGACTGAGAACTGCTTGCTGAGAGTTTCTATCTGTTCGAAAGAGGCACGTAACTCAGGATCATTTTCCACAAGCGGACGCATCTGCTGCAGTTCTTGATTGAAGCGTTTTACCTCAGTTTCAAAGACCTTTCTTTGGTCATTGAGGTCCTTGGCGTTCTGTTGAGCCAGTGCTTTGAACAGCGCTTGATTGGCTTCTTGCAGATTCACCAGCTGCTCAAAACTGGCAGACAAGGTGGGTAACGCATCTTCGGTGACGTTGTTAAGTTTTGCGTAGATATTGTTGTTACTGAGCAGACCTCCGCTCCCAACAACTGCAATAAATAGCACCATAATGGCGAAACCCAGAGCAATTTTCTGGGTAATACTCAGCCTCATAGCATCCCTCGTTCTCTTCTTATTCTACTTTTGGGTAGAGGCAAGCATAGTTACAGAATGGTCAATATGTAAACCAAAGAATTAAGTAAAACCCCGTATTTCTTTGTAAATCGACCATATGGATTACATTGCGTGTCGAATTAGAAGGTGTCTACGGGGTCTACGTCGATGGACCAGCGCACTTTGCGAGCTTCTTTCGTTTGCTCTAAATAATGGGTCAGAGTATCCAGTAATTGGTGCAGGTGGCGGCGGTTGTCGCCTTGAATCAACATCTGCGCACGGTGCATTCCCGCACGCTTTTCCATGGGCGAAGGAAAAGGCCCCAGCCAGCGCACGCCTGCCGGCATCAGAATATCCGTTTCCATCTGTTCGCGAATCGCCCGAAGAAATGCTTCGGCCCGGCCGCTACCATTAGCTTCCGCGCGCACTAAGGCATAGTGAGTGAAAGGCGGCAGCTGCGCTTGTTGACGCTGAATTAACTCTTGTTGGGCAAACGCGTAATAACCCATCTGAACCAGATGTTGTAGGGTGGGGTGATCCGCCTGGTTAGTCTGCATCACCACTGAACCGGGGTGATCTGCGCGGCCCGCACGACCTGCGACCTGTAGAATAAGCTGGGCAGTACGTTCCATACCTCGAAAATCAGCGCTAAACAGGCCACTATCAGCATTAAGAATGGCGACAAGGGTGACTTTCGGGAAATGGTGCCCTTTGGCGAGCATCTGTGTGCCAACCAAAATACAGGGATCTCCCGAGTGAATCTGGGCCATCATTTTGGCCATCGCATCTTTACGCTGGGTCGTATCGCGATCGATGCGCAGTACCGGGATATGAGGAAATAGTTTCTGCAGTGTGTCTTCGGTGCGCTCTGTTCCGGCTCCGACGGGCTTTAGTTGGTCGCTGCCACAGTTCCCGCAACGCGCAGGAATAGGGGTTTGCTTATCACAGTGATGACAGTGAAGGTGCGGGGGTGAACGGTGCAGCGTCATGTTCGCATCACAGCGATTACAGTCAGCAATCCAGCCGCAATCATGGCAGCTCAGGGTTGGGGAGAAGCCTCGTCGATTGATAAAAACCAATGCCTGAGTCCCTTTTTCGAGTGCCTGGCCGATCCTTTTAATCAGTGGTGTAGATAATCCCGATTGCAGGTGTGTATGGCGGGTATCGAGCAACTCAAACGAGGGCGCTTTGGCCTTTCCGGCACGTTCGGTCACGCGCAGCCACTGGTAGCGACCTTGCTGAGCATTGTGCAGGGTCTCGAGAGAGGGGGTTGCGCTGCCAAGTACCACGGCAACTTGTTCACGCTGTGCACGTAATACCGCGAGGTCTCGTGCGGAGTATCGATAACCGTCCTGCTGCTTAAAGGACGCATCATGCTCTTCATCAACGACAATAATGCCGGGTGCACGCATGGGTGTAAAAATCGCGGAGCGGGTACCGATGATAATGCGCGCTTCGCCTTCCCGGGCATCCAGCCAGGCATCCAGCCTCTGACGATCACTCATATTGGAGTGCAACGCGACAACTGGCACGTTAAAGCGTTGCTTGAAGCGGGTCACCGTTTGCGGTGTGAGTCCGATTTCAGGTACCAGTACCAGTGCTTGCTTGCCCCGACTGAGTTGCAGCTCTATGGCTTGCAGGTATATTTCGGTTTTGCCTGAGCCAGTGACGCCTTCCAGCAAAATGGGGGCGAAACCATCACTATTATTGATCGCTTCCAGTGCGGTTCTTTGTTGTGCATTGAGCGTCAACGGGGCTTCATGTAACAGATCTTCGGTACGTTCCGAGTTGGCATGGTGCGGGTGATGAATAAAGCGCTCTGCCAGTGCCTTTTCTTCCAGTGGTTTGAGCAGTTCAGGTCGATAGCCTTCTGCCCGTATAGCATCGGTACTGATGCCCTGCGGATGCTTAATTAGCAACGCCAACATCGCTTGCTGTTTCTTCGCCTGCTTGCCTGCATCTTCAGGCACCGCGCCTTCGCATGCGCGCCATAAATGCTCGTGCGCATATTCACAGGCATTGCCCTTGCGCAGCATGACGGGCAGTGCTTGCGCCAGCGCATCTCCGATCGGATGTTGATAGTAACTTGCGGCCCAGCGTGCCAGATCCATCAGATGAGCGGGTAGAGGTGGTGTGGCGTCCAATACCTCCAACGCCGCCTTTAGTTTATGAATAGGGAACTCAGAGTGATCACTTACGTCCAATAACATACCGATCAGCTGGCGATTCCCAAAAGGCACGCGTATACGGATGCCGGGTACTAACGTCTGTGGATCGAGACCGGCGGGTGGCAGATAGTCGAACACCCGACGCATCGGAGTAGGCAGGGCAAGTCTGAGAACGACCATCGGATCTGTTTTACCTGAATATAAAGAAGCGCTTTAGTGGAGGGCTAAGTCTAGGGGCTTTTCTGTTAAGAATAAACGGCCTCGATGATTGCGGTGGTCAGGCAGTGTGCGTATAATCCGCGACCTATTCTCACGGCGTAGGCTTTTGCGTGCGCTAAAATAACCGGTGCGGTGCTTGGCAAAGTTGACCAAGTGGCGGCACGTCAATTGAGGTTTTTTACGATGAAAGCTGGAATCCACCCAGAATACAAAGAAATGTCTGCAACCTGTTCTTGCGGTAACGTAGTGAAAACACGTTCTACTCTGGGTCAGGACATGCACCTGGACGTATGCTCCGCTTGCCACCCGTTCTACACTGGTAAGCAGAAAGAAGCGACTACCGGTGGTCGTGTTGACCGCTTCAACAAGCGTTTCGGTGCTCGCTCTCTTACGAAGTAATCGATGCTTCGAGCAGCTTCAAGAAAAGCACTCCTTTGGAGTGCTTTTTTGTTTCTGGTCATTACGCCGGCGTTTGCGGCGTGCCCCATACCGGACACGGTTCAAAAGGTCCGTGTTGAAAAAGCCTTTGATGGCGATACCGTGCGACTAAGCTCTGGCCAATCTGTCCGCTTAATCGGCGTGAATACGCCGGAGATGAACTACAAGCGGGGTAAGCCGGAAGTCGGTGCACTGGCTGCAAGGCAATTTGTTCAATCCCTCCTTTCTGATATTTCTTCCATACAGCTCGGCACTCAACCCCGTGATCGATATGGTCGTACGTTAGGGCACCTTTTTCTTCGTGATGGTCGAAGTTTGGAGGAATTGCTGCTGAAGCAGGGGCAGGGGTATTACCTGGCGATCCCACCCAATGTGTTGCTGCAAGACTGCTTGCGGGCCGCTGAGCGAGAGGCGCGAGAGCAAAGTCTTGGTGTGTGGCGTAACGGTCGATGGCCTCAAGATGCGACAGATCTCAACCCCGGAACGACGGGCTTTGTGATTTTGCGCGGACAGATTACGAAGGTGAGTCGTTCAAATAAAGCGTGGTATCTGGAGCTTGATAATCGTATTGCGCTTAAGCTTGATGCTGATGTATTAGTGCTATTTGACGATGCACACAAGGCCCTTATTCGACTTAAGTCCAGACTGGAAGTCCGGGGCTGGTTAATTGATCGTAGCCGCTATTCGTCGGTGAAGAAAAACCGCTACAAGCCTTTGTTTATCAATGTTTCCCATCCCGATCATCTGCAGTTTTTGACTGACTAATCAAAAGGTCCAATTGTATAAATTTTGACTGGCAGGATAGGCCCACTGGTTGTGGGGCTGTGGGCTTTTCTATATGATGCTGAGTTCGTCTTTTGTTAACTATTTGGAACAGCAGCCATGTCTCAAGATATGAAACAAGCCGCACTCGATTACCACGAGTTCCCGCGTCCGGGTAAGATCAGCGTAGAGTTGAGCACCTCCGCTGAATCTGCGCAAGACTTGGCATTGGCATACAGCCCTGGTGTGGCTGAGCCGGTGCGTGAAATCGCGAAGGATCCTGAATTAGCGTACCGTTACACTGCGAAGGGTAACCTGGTAGCGGTAATAACCAACGGTTCCGCGATCCTGGGTCTGGGCGACCTGGGTCCTCTGGCATCTAAGCCAGTTATGGAAGGTAAATCCTTGCTGTTCAAGAAGTTTGCCGGTCTGGATTCCATCGATATCGAAGTTGACGCTGAAAGCCCACAGGCTTTCATTGATACGGTTGCCCGTATCGCTGAGACTTTTGGTGGTATCAACCTGGAAGACATCAAAGCACCTGAGTGTTTTGAAATCGAGCGCGTTCTGATCGAGCGCTGCAACATCCCTGTATTCCATGATGATCAGCACGGTACGGCTATCGTAACGGCTGCTGGCATGATCAATGCTCTGGAAATTGCAGGTAAAGAACTGTCTGAAGCAAGCATTGTTTGCCTGGGCGCTGGTGCTGCGGCTAACGCATGCATGAAGCTGCTGGTAAACATGGGTGCGAAAGTAGAAAACATCTACATGCTTGACCGTAAGGGTGTGATCCACTCTGGTCGTGAAGAGCTGACGCCTGAGAAAGCGGCGTTCGCAACCGAAACTGATAAGCGTACTCTGGATGACGCGATTGACGGTGCTGATGTATTCGTTGGTCTGTCCGGTCCTGATCTGCTGTCTGCTGAACAGCTGGCTAAAATGGCTCCAACTCCGGTTGTTTTCGCATGTGCGAACCCGGATCCAGAGATCCGTCCAGAACTGGCTCACGCTACCCGTGATGACGTTATCATGGCAACGGGTCGTTCTGACTTCCCTAACCAGGTTAACAATGTACTGGGCTTCCCATTCATCTTCCGTGGTGCGATGGACGTTCGCGCGTCTGCAATCAACGAAGAGATGAAAGCGGCAGCGGTACGTGCTATTGCTGAGCTGGCGAAAGAACCTGTGCCTCAGGAAGTATTGGATGCGTACGAGCTGGACTCTCTGGAGTTTGGTGCGCAGTACATCATTCCTAAGCCAACTGATACTCGCCTGCTGGGTGCTGTATCTGGTGCGGTTGCTCAGGCGGCAATCGATAGCGGTGTAGCGCGTCTGCCTCTGCCAGACCACTACCCACTGACGACTGCAGCTGACCTGAAGTAATCAGGACAGATATGCTTTGAAAAGCCCGGCTTCGGCCGGGCTTTTTTGTGCCTGCCGTTTTGCGTAATTCGCTTCCGTCTGTCTTCAGGTACAAAAAAGCCAGCACTCAGGCTGGCTTATGTTTGTTTGCGTTCTGGATCAGAAGATATCTTCCGTCTCACTGCCGCCCTGCTGTTTGTCTGATTGAGCGGCCATCTCTGTAGGCGCATCATCTTCGCGGAAATACTCGAACAGGGCATTGCTCTGGCCGGGGGTGGCGAGCAGTCCTGTTTTAGGGTCTATCTTGACGCTTACGATGCCTTCAGGGGGAACCGGGGCGCTCTCCGGTTGGCCCTTCAGCGCAATACGCATGTAGTCGATCCAGATTGGGAGTGCTGCTGTGCCGCCGAACTCCTTGCGGCCTAACGTCTGAGGTTGATCAAATCCAACCCAAACCGTGGTGGTCAGGTTGCGGTTGAAGCCTGAGAACCAGGCATCTTTTTGGTCGTTTGTGGTACCTGTTTTTCCCGCCAGATCGTTGCGTTTCAATACCAAGGCGCGTCGAGCCGTACCCCGTTTGATGACATCCTGCATCATGTTGTAGATCAGGTAGGAGGATTGTTTATCCACCTTACGTTCCGCCAATGGTAGCGAGGTAATCTGCTGGCCGGGTAGTGTGACGACGGGTGGTTGTTCGGGATCGACGAACTGGCAGTCTTCACACACTGTGGCGGGTTTCGCTTGGTAAATCAGATTGCCTTCGCTGTCTTCAATGCGCTCGATGAAATGTGGTGAGACGCGGTAACCGCCGTTTGCCAGTATCGCGTAACCCTGTACTACTTGTAGCGGAGTCATATCCGCACTACCGAGGGATAGTGATAAATTATGCGGCAGCTTGTCTTTGTCGAAGCCAAAGTTTTCCAAATAGCCCAGTGTGTTTCTGATGCCGATCTGGCGCAGGATTCGGATAGATACGAGGTTGCGGGATTTAAACAGCGCTTCACGCAGTCGGGTTGGGCCGTAGAATTTCTTGCTGTAATTTTCTGGGCGCCAGTTGGATTCCAGTTGGTCGTCATGGAATACCACGGGGGCATCATTGATCAGTGTTGCTGGCGTATAGCCGTTTGCCAGTGCCGCCGTATAGATAAATGGCTTAATGTTGGAGCCTGGCTGGCGAATCGCCTGAGTAACACGGTTGAACTTATTGTGGTGGAAATTGAACCCGCCTACCAAAGATACAATCGCGCCATCTTTAGGGCTGATTGAGATGAGCCCACCTTGAACGGATGGTACTTGGGTCAGATGCCAAACTTGCTGTGGTGCTTCTGTTGCGGGATCTTTGGCTTTCTTCTTGGTCTTCTTAGCTTCGGCTGTGCGTAACTGAATGCGGACCAGATCACCGAGTTTGAATGCATCAGCGGCTTTTTTCAGCTTGGCACCCTGACGATTGGCTGTTTTGTATTCGCGTGCCCAGCTGAGTTGCTCCCAGTGAACGGTGACACGGTCACCGGTTTTACGCAGTACTTCGATGTTTTTGTCTTGCAGGCCAACAATGATTGCGGGCTCTATATCGCTGACATTGCCAACCTTGTTCAATGTTTTAAGCAGGCTCTCTTCATCCTGTCGCTCAGCTTCGGAGAAGTTTTTTTCCGGGCCGCGGTAGCCGTGGCGCTCGGTATAGGCCAGCAGGCCTTGCTGCAACGCCTGGTTTGCCGTTGTTTGAAGGTCGCTTTTTACGGTGGTATAAACCCGATAACCTTCGGTGTAAAGCGTTTCTCCGTACTCGCTGAAAAGCTTGCTGCGGACCATTTCCGCGATGTATTGCGCGTCTACTTCAATGTCTGCGCCGTGGCGGTATGCGCTGAGCTCTTCGGTGCGGGCATCTTCATACTGCTGATCATCAATGAAACTCAGCGTATGCATCCGTTTGAGGATCCAGTTACGTCGTTCTAGTGCGCGTTTAGGGTTGGAGATCGGGTTGTTAGCAGAAGGTGCTTTAGGCAGGCCTGCAATCATCGCGAGCTGTGCGATAGACAGCTCACTGAGATCCTGACCGTAGTACACGTTTGCAGCGGCTTGGATGCCGTAGGCTCGGTGGCCAAGGAAGATCTTGTTCACGTAGAGTGCAAAAATCTCTTCTTTACTCAGCTCTTGCTCAATACGCAGTGATAGCAGTATTTCTCGAAACTTACGATCAAAGGTGCGTTCGCGTGTCAGGAAGAAGTTCTTCGCCAGCTGCATGGTGATGGTTGAGCCACCGCTTTTGATATGGCCGGATGACGCAAGCTGGTATGCGGCTCGGGCCAGGCCTTTGATGTCGATGCCGTTATGTTCGAAAAAACGGCTGTCTTCGGCTGCCAGCAGAGCATGGACGAAATGCGTCGGGATCTGTTCGTAGTTCACCGGGGTGCGCTTGTTTTCGCCGTACTCGGCAATCAGCTTTTCGTCTGTGCTATAAATGCGCAGAGGCGTCTGGAATTTTACGTCACGCAGGGTGCCAACTTCTGGCAGATCCTTTGAGAAATGCTTATAAGCGACAAAGCCGCCTACAGCGCCCAGCAGCGCTGCGACGACGCCGAATGCGAACAGATACTTAAACAGTTTTTTTATGGCGCGCATGCTACTGTATTTTCAAGAAATTATATTATATGCCGCTTATTATACTGCTACTGGTTCATCACTCTACCGACAATTTGATTTATTTCAGTCAAATTGATTTTAAAGTCATTTAAAATGTGGGGTTCGCTGACCTTTTGCGTTACAGCAGGTATGCTAAGTATTCATACAAACGTTTGGCGCCAGTAGCGGCTTAGTCCTGAAATATGGACTACAGTTAGCGACGAATATCAGTGGTCTGATGGCGATAGCGCCGTTCAGGTGAATTTGGCAAGGATAAGGATTGACCTAGTGTTTGCTCTTTTTGGAAAAAAAGATGCTGGTCTGGTCGGGGTGGATATTGGTTCCTCCTTCGTCAAACTGGTTGCTCTTACTGATCATTCCGGCCAGTTTACGCTGGATGGTTATGCTGTGGTGCCTGTGCCGCCCGCGGCTGTCATTGATGGCAATGTACAAGATGTAGCGCAGGTGTCGGAAGCGGTCGAACGTGCGGCTAAAGTTGCCGGGACGAACCTGAAGAAGGTTGTTGTTGCTGTTCCCTCTTCCGCCGTTATCAGTAAATCCCTCACCATCAACGACTCTTTCACTGAAATTGAGCTGGAAGAGCAAGTCAAACTAGAAGCTGATCAATTTATCCCCTATCCGCTAGATGAGGTCGCTATCGACTTTGAGGTTAAGGGCGTATCCGAACATAACGCTGACTTTAATGACATCCTGGTCGTTGCCTGCCGTCGTAGTGACGTCGAAATGCGAGAAGATGCGATCAACGGTGCAGGCCTTAAATGTGACGTTGTTGATGTAGATACTTATGCCGTCGAGCGAGCGTTTGCTCAGCTGGAAAATAAGCCCGATAGCGATGAGTTGGTAGGGATTGTCGATGTGGGGGCGGCAACGCTGACCCTGAACGTTTTTCACAATGGTCAGATTGTATATAACCGAGAACAGGCGTTTGGTGGAAACGAGCTGACAAACAGTATTCATCAGCACTACGGTATCCCTCTGGGTGAAGTGGAGCAGAAGCTTCGACAGGGTGAACTGAATACTGAAATTCAGCAGTTGTTTGTGTTGCCGTTTCGCGGCAATGTTGCGCAGCAAGTATCCAGGGCGTTGCAGTTCTTTTACTCATCGGGTGTGCATAATGAACTCAGTCGTCTCTATGTGATGGGCGGAACCGCGGCGATTGACGGCATTGCGGAGCAGATTGAGCAAGAGATCGGTGTGAAAACGCTGACGGCGAATCCTTTTCAGCAGATGAAAGTCAGTAGCAAGGTCAGCGGTGAGCGGTTAGCGGCAGACGCCTCATCGCTGGTGAAAGCTTGTGGGTTAGCTATGCGACCGGTTGGGGAGTAAATCTTATGGCACTGATTAACCTCCGACCTTGGCGCGAAGAACAGAAAGCCGAGCGGCAGAAAAAGTTTGTTACCAATGTGGCTGGCGCTGCGATCTTTGCAGCGGTTGTCGTTCTGGGTATCGGTTACTACTTTGATATGCAGACTTAGCGGCAGCAAAAGCGTAACCAGTATATGAAGGTCGAAATTGCCAAGCTTGATCGTTTGCGCAAAGACATTAATGACCTGAAAGAGAAGCGGGGACGGTTGCTGGATCGCCTGCAAGCCATTCATGAGCTGCAAGGCAATCGGCCGGTTATCGTGCGTAACTTTGACGAGCTGGTCAGGGTGTTGCCGGATGGAATTCACTATACGTCACTGATACGTCGAGAGTCGGTCGTCAGTGTGACGGGGCTGGCCAAAGACAACATGGAAGTCTCCACGCTGATGCGGAATCTGGATCAGTCACACTGGTTTGGTGAGCCGAACCTGAGTCAGGTGGACAGTAAGCAGGGACTGAAGAACTTCAGATTGACTGTGAAGCTGGAAAAACCACAGGCGGAGGCTGAAGAATGAAGGCTGATGGTCTGAAAAGCGCTTTTAAGGGCTTTGATGTTAATAATCTGGACTTTGCAACTGCAGGTAGCTGGCCTGTTGGTGTTAAGGCGATTACTTATTTGCTGGTCTTTGGTGCGATTCTGGCTGCGGGTTTGCATTTTTATGTAACCGATAAAACCAATCGTCTGGATCGGGAAATTCGCAAAGAAGTTGAGCTGAAGCAGGTGTATGAAGCCAAGTCCTTTGAAGTGGCCAATCTAGATGCACTGCGTAAGCAGATGGCCGATGTAGAAGGCCGGTTTGCTGAGATGTTGCGCCAGTTACCAACCCAAAATGAAGTGCCTGGCTTATTGGATGATATCACCCGTATCGGGCGTGAAAGCGGATTGGATATAGAGCTGATCGAACTGCAGGACGAAAAAAAGAGTCAGTTTTACATTGAGCTGCCGATTAAGATTACTGTGGGTGGTACTTACCATCAAATGGGGCAGTTTGTTAGCGGTGTGGCTGCGATTCCACGTATCGTGACGTTACACGATTATAAAATAATTCCGGCGGAGAACGGGCGTTTGCAGATGAATATCAGCGCCCGTACGTATCGCTATGATGACACTCAGTAGGTGATTTGAGGATGCTGTTAAGAGTATCGTTGATCGCGGTTATAAGCCTGTTTGCTTCAGGTTGCATGGTCTGGGTTGAAGATAAGAGCGATCTGGAACGCTTTGTCAATAAAACCCGGGCGAAACCCGCTGGAAAAATTGAGCCGCTACCGGAGTACAAGCCCTATCAGAGCTTCGTGTATGAGGGCGCCAGCTTACGTGAGCCATATGTGCCCCTGCAGCCCATGCAGGCGGTTGGCCAGTTGGCCGAAACTAAGCGCGAAAACAAGAATGACCTGAAGCCGGATACGGCGCGTCCGAAAGCCTATCTTGAAGAGTTTTCTCTGGATGATCTGGTTATGGTGGGTACGATTACGCGCCGGGGCAAGGACAAACTCTGGGCTCTGATTAAAGATGGGGAACGGGCTGTGCATCGGGTGAGTGTCGGTGATCACATGGGGCTGGATTACGGAAAAGTTGTCGCCATTGATGAGCGCAAGGTCGAGCTGGTTGAAATCGTGTCAAACGGGCGCGGTGGTTGGATGAAGCGACCACGCGTTATTGCTCTGGAAGAGCGTGGCACAGAAGCTAAGAAGAGATAAAGGATCACTAAGTGGCTAGATTAAATCTTGGAAAACAGATGCTGAAACAGTCTTTCAGTCATTTGGCAGGTCTCTGTCTTGCACTGCTGATGCTCAGTGTCGCTTCGACGGCATCCGCCGAATTGTTACTGAAAGAAGCCAATTTTGTGGCGTTGCCTGGGAAAAAGGTCGAGTTACGTTTTGACTTTGATGCCCCGCCGCCGTTACCCAAAAGCTATCAAATTGACCGGCCCTCACGGATCGTCATGGACCTTTGGGGTGTGACCAGTGATCTGGCAGAGAAAAACCTCGCAGTGGCAACGGGCGTTGTCAAAGGTGTGAGCTTTGCTCAGGTAGAAGGGCGTTTGCGCATTGTGACGAACTTGTTTGAGTCCGCAGGTTATCGTGCGTTTACAGATCAGAACAGCTTATTTGTGGTAATCGGAGAGGGGGATGCGACGATTACACAAAAGCGCAAACCCACTAAGCTGGAGCAGGCAAAAGCGGCTGCGAACCCGGATGCCAAGCCTGATCCTGATACGACCCGTATTACCGGTATCGACTTTAAACGGGTCGAAGAAGGTATGGGGCGCGTCGTGATCAGTTTATCTGATGATAAGGCGGGTGTAGATATTCAGGAAGAAGGCAATAACGTCGTCGTAAATCTATTGGGGGCAAGTTTGTCACGGGCGCTTGAACAGCGCGTAGATGTACAGGATTTTGCGACACCAGTTTTGTTTATTGACTCGATGGGCGCGGGCGAGAACACGACGGTACTGGTGAAGCCTGGTGCTGAACCTTATAACTATCTGGCGTATCAAACAGGGACCCAGCTTGTGCTGGACTTTAAACCGGTCACTGAGCAGGAAAATGATGAACGTCAGAAAGAGCTGTTTCCATACAGCGGTGAGCCCATCGACCTGAACTTTCAGGATGTAGAGCTGCGTTCGGTGTTGCAGATTATTGCCGAAGTGGCAGAGCTGAACTTGGTTGTCAGTGATGAAGTTGAGGGGAACATCACTTTGCGCCTGAAAAACGTCCCTTGGGATCAGGCATTGGATATCGTGTTGCGCACCGAAGGCTTAGATAAGCGAGTGTTGGGCAATGTGTTGTTGGTGGCTAAAGCGGAAGAGATTGCGAAGCGCGAAGAGCAAGAGCTGGAAAACAGTAAAAAGATCGAAGAATTAGCCCCTTTGCAAACGCAGTATATTCAGGTGGATTTCCGTAAGGCATCTGAAATGAGAACTCACCTTGAGGATGCCAAGCTGATCACACCGGAGCGTGGTTTTATCATGGCCGATGATGAAACCAATGTGTTGATGGTGCGGGATACAGAGAAAGCGCTGCAGGAAATCCGTAAAACATTGCGTAAATTTGATGTAGAAGTCCAGCAGGTCCTGATTGAGGCTCGTTTGGTGACAGCGCGTTCGTCTATTACGAAAGACTTGGGGGTGAAATGGGGTTTTGGCTATGAAGATATTGACAACGGGAAGGGCATAATACTCAACAACTCTATTGGCGGCGTTGATTTTGCGAACCCACCAACAACCGCAGGCTTGGCGGTTGACCTTGGAGCAACGGCCCTAAATCCGACGTCTTTTGCAATTGGGATTAAGCCCGGTGCCAGCTCTTTATTGGCATTGGAGCTGTCTGCGTTGCAAAGTGATGGTCAGGCGGAAATTATCTCGCAGCCTAAAATTGTGACAATGAATGGCAAAACCGCCAGCATTGAATCCGGTCGGGAGATTCCGTTTCAGACCGTCGAAGACGGTGAGGTTAAAATTGAATTTAAAGATGTTGTGCTGCGTCTTGAAGTCACGCCTCGTATAAATCCGGGTGATCGTATTGCGATGGATCTGCTGATCAAGCAAGATTCCCTTGGAGATACGACATTTAACGGCCAGATCACTATCGATAACAACGAACTGGTGACATCCGTTGTCGTGCCGGATGGTCAGACAATCGTGCTGGGCGGTGTATTTCAGAACGAAACTTCGGAAACAATTAACAAAACACCTTTGCTAGGAGACCTTCCGGTACTTGGCAATCTTTTCAAGAACAAAGAGAATACAGGTGTGAAAACGGAACTCCTGATCTTTATTACACCTAAATTGATTCGAGAGTCCCTGAGCATTAACTAACGGACTTACGTGAATTGAATATATTTTTGGTAGGACCTATGGGCGCTGGTAAAAGCACCATAGGTCGTTTGCTTTCTCAGGAACTTAAACTCACCTATATCGACTCTGATCGTGAAATTGAAGATCGGGCCGGGGCTGATATTCCCTGGATTTTTGATGTTGAGGGTGAAGACGGGTTTCGGGATCGTGAAGAAGCAGTGATCCGCGAGCTTTGCGAGCGCAACGATATTGTGTTGGCCACCGGTGGCGGGGCAATCCAGCGTGAGGCGAACCGCACCTGTTTGCAAGCCTCGGGTTATGTGGTCTATCTGTGCACGTCTGTTGAGCAGCAATTGGAGCGAACAGCGCGGGATAAAAATCGCCCATTGTTGCAGACCGAAGATCCTGAGCAGGTGTTGCGAGAGCTGTTGGAGCGGCGTGATCCGCTTTATAGAGATGCTTGCGATCTGCTTGTGCGTACAGATAAGCGCCATCCGCGTTCTGTTGTGACTGAAATAATCCGCAATTACCAGCAGCGTATCTAACGCTGCCGCATCTATTAGAGCCAGACCCAACTATGAACAATGCAATGAAAACACTGAATGTGGACCTTGGTGAACGCAGCTATCCGATCTATATCGGCGAGGGTTTGCTGGATCAGGGACTGATGTGTCAGCACATTCGTGGTAAGCAAATATTGATTGTTACCAACGAAACAGTGGCGCCGCTCTATCTGGCGCGATTGCAGGCGAGTCTGGGTGATCACTATCAGGTTGATACTGTAGTACTACCCGATGGTGAGCAATACAAAGACCTGGCGCAGATTAATACCATCTTTGATCGCTTGCTTGAATGTCGTCACAACCGCACGACCACGCTGGTTGCGTTGGGGGGCGGTGTCATTGGTGATATGACAGGCTTTGCTGCGGCCTGTTATCAGCGTGGTGTGGATTTTGTTCAGGTGCCGACAACCGTGTTATCGCAGGTTGATTCATCTGTGGGTGGTAAAACCGGTGTCAATCATCCGCAAGGCAAGAACATGATTGGTGCATTTCATCAGCCGCAGTGTGTTGTGATCGATACCCAGGTACTCAACACCCTGCCAGAGCGTGAGCTGGCAGCGGGGCTGGCTGAAGTGATCAAATACGGACTGATCTACGACGCAGAATTTCTGGATTGGCTGGAAGCGAACATGGATGCGCTCAATGCGCGTGAACCTGAGGCGATGATCCAGGCGATCTACCGTTCTTGTGAGGTAAAAGCAGAGGTTGTTGCGCAGGACGAAAAAGAGTCCGGTATTCGCGCCTTGCTCAATCTTGGGCATACATTTGGTCATGCTATCGAAGCGCATCAGGGCTACGGTCAATGGTTGCACGGTGAGGCCGTGGGTGCAGGTACTATGATGGCGGTAGATCTGTCCCAGCGTTTGGGTTGGATCAGTGATGAAGATGTTGTGCGGGCCCGCAAAATTTTATTGGCAGCAAAGTTGCCGGTTATTGCCCCTGACAATATGACGGCAAAGGACTTTATGGATCTGATGGCTGTGGATAAAAAAGTGATCGACGGTCAGTTGCGACTGGTGTTGCTCAAGCAGTTGGGTGAAGCGGTTGTGACTGCGGATTTTCCTGCTGCGATGTTGGAGCAAACACTGGCGGCTGGAGATCAGCTGGGACAAATAACCAGCGCGTGAGGATCAATCTGTGAGTGGCGGATCTACAGCTATCAATGCTTCCCAAACCAGTGGTTACTTTGAGCCGGAATCCCGGCTGCAACTGGTTGATAAGGTTCGTCACCTGATCCGCTTTTCTGATTTTCTACTTGTGCTGACCGGCGAGGTTGGGGCAGGTAAATCGACTCTTTTACAGCAAATTTCTCCATCATCAGTCGACAGTAGTGTGCACGCGTGTCTTGTTTGCGCAACGTCTGGTTTGTCTGTTGGGGCGCTACTTGATGGTTTGCTGACCCAGTTACCTAGCCATGTAAACTTTCCAGATACCGATCAGGGGCGTCTTGAGGCGCTCAATGAGCAGGTCAAAGTGACACGAGCTCAGGGGCAGCGCTTGCTGCTGATGGTTGATGATGCGGATCTGCTCTCAGATGATGCGTTGGCGTTGCTGATCAATCTGCAAATATCACATGAAAATAATGATGGTACGGCACCCCAGCTGCTCTTGTTGGGTAAGCAGGATCTTGCCGACCGATTAGAGCGGGAAAGTTGGCTGGAGGCGCTTGCCGGTCGGGTGCATCATTTGTCATTGGCACCGTTTAGCGATGCTGAGATGCAGGATTTTATCCGGCAAACGGTACCGGCTGGTTATGCGATGACTGAGAAAGAGCTCAAGACGATGTCTGCTGCTTCAGGTGGATTTCCTGGACGGCTCGGTGATGCTCAGGTTAAACCGCAGAAATCAGTGCCATCCGTTACGGCTGAGCCTGTACCAACGGGGCGTAAAGCATTCCCTTTGCCTCCCTTGCATATGGCGGGGATTGCACTGCTGCTGGTGGTCATTACCGCTGTAGCTGCATGGACTTTCACACCTGAGAATGAGCCCGTGATAACGGTGGATAGCGGAGATGGTCGCGTTCAGGTGCCTCTGAGTCTGTCTGTTCCGGGGAAAGCGAAAGTCGAGGTGGAAACTGAAACGCTTGCAGCGCTGAAAAACCGTCTGGCAGAGCAGGAAGGACGCCTGCAGAAAGACAGCCTGGTAGAACCCGCTAAGGTGGCTAAAGAACGTGAATCTATCACATTGAAACCCAAGGTTTCTGAAAGTGCGGTGGCTGAAGTGACGCCCGAAGTTAAGACGCATCGCGAGCATCTGGCTGCTCTAGGGGCTTCTAACAAGGCTGATTCTCCTGAGGAGAATGCAGGGGAAGAAACATTAACGCCGGCGGTGAATTCTAAGCCTGTTCAAACTGCAGTGTCTGATGCTGGCGTCGATAAGCAGAACGCAGCTATCCGTCAAAAAGAGCCGGAAGTTGTCGCTCCTGTTTCTCCTAACCCTATCGTTCCAGTTGCCCCTGTTGTTGCTAAGAAGTCACAGGGTGATCTACAGGGGAGTGATAAGACACCAAGCGTGATATCTAAAGAGAGTCGAAAGCCGGACAACTTTGCGGACATTGGCGCAAAGGCTAAACAACCTGAGACAAAACAGGTTGTGGTTCCGCAGCCAGTCAGCAAGCCTGCGGATAAACCTCTGGTTGTTGAGCGGTCGGCACCAAGAGCAACAGACTCTATCCCTGCGATAAGTGCGCCGGAAACGATTACTGAGAAGCCCGTTGCAGCGATAATAAAAGATAAGGTGCCGAGGACTGCGCGTATTCTGGCGGATGAAAAGGTATTGCTCGCACTGCCTGCTGCCAATTACACATTGCAGTTGTTGGGTGCGCGCGAAAAAGAGAGTATCGAGCGGTTTCTGCAGGCTTACAGTCAGCTAGAGGGGCTGAGGTCATTCGCTACCATGTTTAAAGGTAAACCTTGGTATGTGGTTGTATATGGCTCGTTTTCAGACCGAAAACAGGCGATTGCTGCGGTAAAAACACTGCCTGCACGGTTGAAAAAGCAACGTCCGTGGGCGCGTAGTATGAAGGGAATTCATAGCGATATAAATAAAAGATAATCCTTTATAAACAACAGGTTATCCATTTGTTAGGAGGGGGTTGGTGGTCTCTCCGGCGCCTCTCTGCTTGTCTAAAATTTGTTCTTCCCCGCCTTGGTGTGTAAAATAGCCGTCCCTTTTTGTCTGCACTGCGCAACTGCAGCATGAGGGCGGATTAAATAACGTCTTGATTATAAAGAATTTTTTGAGTGAGGGCTTATGAGCAAGGGTCTTTATCGCCCCGGCGAGTTCAAGGATAACTGTGGCTTTGGCCTGATGGCACACATGCAGGGTCAGCCTAGTCACGATCTGCTGGAAAAAGCGATTGAAGCACTGGCATGCATGACTCACCGTGGCGGTATCGCAGCTGACGGTAAGACAGGTGATGGTTGTGGCCTGTTGATGCAGAAGCCGGATAGCTTCCTTCGTACCGTGGCACAAGAAGAGCTGAATGCCGAGCTGGGTGAGCAGTACGCTATTGGCATGGTATTTCTTCCACGTGACGCCACTTCCGCTCAGACAGCTCGCGATGCAGTCAATGCAGCGCTAGAAGCTGAAGGTCTGGGTGTAACTGGCTGGCGTGTTGTTCCAACAGATGATAGCTGTCTGGGACCGATCGCTAAGGATACCTTGCCTCTGATCGAGCAGGTCTTCATCGCAGATGGCGGCAAAACCGCACGCGAATTTGCAATCAGTCTGTACGTATCTCGTCGCAAGGCTGAGATCGCAATGTCCACAGAAGAAGATTTCTACATTGCGAGTCTGTCCGACAAAGTTATTTCCTATAAAGGTCTGACGATGCCGGTTGACCTGCCAGTGTTCTTCAAAGATCTGGCAGATCCTCGTCTGGAAACAGCGGTGTGCACATACCACCAGCGTTTCTCTACGAATACGGCCCCACGCTGGCCGCTGGCACAGCCATTCCGCTTCCTGGCCCACAACGGTGAGATCAATACCGTTGACGGTAACCGCAATTGGGCGAAGGCACGTGCCAAAAAGTTCAAGACCGATTTGCTGCCTAATCTTGATGAGCTGCAGCCAATTGTAAACACCACCGGTTCTGACTCCTCTTCCATGGATAACATGCTGGAGTTCCTGTTGGTGGGTGGTGTGGATATCTACCGTGCTGTACGCATGATCGTTCCGCCAGCATGGCAGAACGTAGATACCATGGATTCCGAACTGCGCGCTTTCTACGACTACAACTCCATGCATATGGAACCGTGGGATGGTCCTGCCGGTATGGTAATGACCGATGGTCGTTACGCGGTATGTATGCTGGACCGTAATGGTTTGCGTCCTTCCCGTTGGGTGATGACTAAGCAGGGTTATATCTGCACCGCATCCGAAATCGGCGTATTCTCCTACGAGCCCAAAGACATCGTAGCTCAGGGCCGTGTCGGACCAGGACAGATTTTGGCAATCGACACCGCTAAGGGTGAAGTGCTGCATACCGAAGACGTAGACAATCGCCTGAAAAAGGCGCAGCCATATAAAAAGTGGCTGAAAGAGAATGCGCTGCGTCTGGAACAGACCATGAACCTGACCGAAGAGTCGCGCTCCTTCCGTGAAATGTCTGCGGATGAAGTAAAGACTCACATGAAGATGTTTCAGGTAACATTTGAAGAGCGAGATCAGGTCCTGCGTCCACTGGGTGAAACCGGTATGGAAGCGGTGGGTTCCATGGGTGACGACAAGCCAATGGCTGTGTTGTCCAGCCGTGTGCGCTCCGTCTACGACTACTTCCGTCAGCAGTTTGCGCAGGTGACTAACCCGCCAATCGATCCGTTGCGTGAAGCGATTGTTATGTCTCTGGAAACCTGTATCGGTGCCGAGCGTAACGTATTTGAAGAAACGCCAGAACATGCACGTCGTGTGATTCTGACCACGCCTGTTCTGTCTGCCAGCAAATTCCGCCGTCTGCGCGACAACGATATTGAAGGCTTTGAAGTTGAGATCATCGATCTGAACTACAACCCAGACGAAATCTCGCTGGAAAAGGCGATTGTTGCGATCGCGGATCAGGCCGAACATGCCGCTCGTAACGGCAAAGTTATTCTGGTGCTGTCCGATGCGGCGATTGCCCGTCACTGTCTGCCTGTTCACGCGGCGATGGCGACTGGTGCGGTACACCACCGTCTGGTAGAGAAAGGCCTGCGTTGCGATTCCAACATCGTTGTGGAATCCGGTACCGTACGTGACCCACATCACTTTGCAGTGCTGTTTGGTTTTGGTGCGACGGCCGTATATCCATATATGGCTTACCGTGTGCTGAACGACCTGTGCACCAGCGGTGAGTTGACGCTGGATCCTCTGGATTCACACGAGAACTACCGTAAAGGCATCAACAAAGGCCTGATGAAGATCCTGTCTAAGATGGGTATCTCCACCGTTGCATCTTATCGCGGTGCGCAACTGTTCGAAGCCATTGGCTTGAGCAGTGAAATTGTTGATCTGTGCTTTAAAGGCGTGGCAAGCCGAATTGAAGGTGCTCGTTTCGAGGACTTCCAGTTTGAGCAGAGCCTGCTGGCAAAAGAAGCCTGGACTGCGCGTAAGCCAATTCAGGCAGGCGGCCTGCTGAAGTACAAACACGGTGGCGAATACCACGCATATAACCCTGATGTGGTACGTACCATCCACGAAGCGGTTGAGTCCGGTAACTACTCGGATTACCAGAAGTATGCCGATCTGGTTAATAACCGTGGTGTTGCTACCCTGCGCGACTTGCTCTCCCTGCGTAAAGATGTGAAATCCATCTCGCTGGACGAAGTTGAGCCGGTAGATAATATCTTCAAACGTTTTGATTCCGCTGCGATGTCTCTGGGTGCTTTGTCTCCAGAAGCACATGAAGCACTGGCGGTAGCGATGAACGAGCTGGGCGGTCGTTCCAACTCGGGTGAAGGTGGTGAGGATGAAGCCCGCCACGGCACCATGAAGCGCTCCAAGATCAAGCAGGTGGCTTCTGGCCGCTTTGGTGTGACACCAGAATATCTGGTCAACGCTGAAGTTATGCAGATCAAAGTTGCGCAGGGTGCGAAGCCGGGTGAAGGCGGTCAGCTGCCAGGTGGTAAAGTAAATCAGCTGATTGCACGTTTGCGTTATGCGGTGCCGGGTGTCACGCTGATCTCTCCTCCACCACACCACGATATCTACTCTATCGAAGACTTGGCGCAGCTGATCTTCGATCTGAAGCAGGTTAACCCTGAAGGTCTGGTCTCCGTTAAGCTGGTTTCCCGTCCGGGTGTTGGCACCATCGCGTGTGGTGTGGCTAAAGCCTATGCGGATCTGATTACGATCTCGGGTTACGACGGCGGTACTGCTGCATCGCCACTGACCTCTATCCATCATGCCGGTTCTCCTTGGGAGCTGGGCTTGTCAGATGCTCACCAGTCTCTGCGTGGCAACCACTTGCGTGGTAGCGTGCGTCTGCAGACAGATGGCGGTCTGAAGACTGGTCTGGATGTGGTTAAAGGCGCAATTCTGGGTGCAGAGAGCTTTGGTTTCGGTACGATGCCGATGGTCGCGCTGGGTTGTAAATACCTGCGAATCTGTCACCTGAATAACTGTGCGACCGGTGTTGCAACTCAGAACGATAAACTGCGTGATGATCACTTCCGCGGTACCGTTGAAATGGTTAAGAACTTCTTCCGTTTCGTTGCAGAAGAAGCACGTCAGTGGATGGCTGATCTGGGTGTTCGCACTATGGAAGAGCTGGTCGGTCGTGTTGACCTGCTGGAAATTCTGAGCGGTGAAACCAGCAAGCAGAAAAATCTGGATCTGGGTCCGATCATCAGTGATGGTGGCGTACCGGCTGAGTATCCTCAGGTTTGTCAGGTTGAACGCAATCTGCCATACGATCCAGCTACGCTGAACCAGCAGATGCAGGAACTGACTCAAGTTGCCATCGAAGGTAAACAGGGCGGTGAATGGTCGTTGAATATCACCAACTGTGACCGCTCTGTCGGTGCCCGTACTTCCGGTGCCATTGCAAAAGTGCATGGTAATCAGGGTATGGCGGATCAGCCAATTACCTTCAAGTTCAAAGGCCATGCAGGCCAGTCCTTCGGTGTTTGGAATGCCGGTGGTCAGAACCTGTATCTGGAAGGTGATGCTAACGATTATGTTGGTAAAGGCATGGCGGGTGGTAAGGTTGTCCTGCGTCCATTCGACGAGGTGACCTACAACTCGAACGAAACCTCCATCATGGGTAACACCTGTCTGTACGGTGCTACTGGCGGCAAGCTGTTCGCAGCAGGCTGTGCCGGTGAGCGTTTTGCAGTACGTAACTCCGGGGTTCACGCCGTTATCGAAGGTGCTGGCGACCACTGTTGTGAGTACATGACCGGTGGTCTGGTCACTGTACTGGGTGGCACAGGTTACAACTTCGGTGCAGGCATGACCGGCGGTTTTGCCTACGTACTGGATCAGGAAAATACCTTTGTGGATAACTACAACCACGAGCTGGTTGAGATCCACCGCATCCATACTGAGCAGATGGAAGCGTATAAAAACCACCTGCGCTCTGTGATCACAGAGTTTGTTGCAGAGACAGGCAGCGCTTGGGGTCAGACGATCCTGGATGACTTTGACGACTATATCGGTCGTTTCTGGCTGGTGAAACCTAAGGCTGCAAGCCTGGGTGATCTGCTGGACAACATGCGCAGCCGTCCTGAGTAATAGCGTCAGGCGTTTTTATTAACAGGTAAAAGAGTAACGAGCGCCTGCCAGAGCAGGCGCCCAGATGAGGTGGGAACATGACTGAGCGTTTACACAACGATTTCCAGTTCCTCGACGTGTCCCGTGAAGGACCGAAAAAGATTGAGGCTGAAGTTCGTAAACAAGAATTTGCCGAGATCTACGAGCCGTTTGCTGAAGAAGATGCGTCCGACCAGGCACACCGTTGCCTGGAGTGTGGTAACCCGTACTGTTCATGGAAGTGTCCGGTACACAACCATATCCCTAACTGGCTGAAGCTGGTTTCGGAAGGCAATATTATTGAAGCGGCTAACCTGAGCCATCAGACAAACTCTCTGCCGGAAGTGTGCGGCCGCGTTTGTCCTCAGGACCGCCTGTGTGAAGGGTCTTGTACTCTGAACGACGGTTTTGGTGCTGTAACGATTGGTTCAGTTGAGAAATACATCACTGATACCGCGTTTGCGATGGGCTGGAAGCCGGATATGTCCGAAACTCCAGAAACGGATAAAGTCGTTGCGATCATCGGTGCAGGTCCTGCGGGGCTGGGGTGTGCAGATATTCTGGCTCGCAACGGTGTTAAACCTGTCGTTTTTGACCGTAATCCCGAAATCGGTGGTCTGCTGACCTTTGGTATTCCAGAATTTAAGCTGGAAAAAAATCAATCTATCGACTGGCGAGCGGCCGCTTTACCTCGAAACCAGTCGCTCAGGTGCTAGAATTTGCAGCGAACTGAGAGGCTGCTATTGACCCAAAGCGGACG